>REDV01000112.1 GCA_007695365.1 Cryomorphaceae bacterium
GATGGAGTCTTAAGTGGAGTGAGTGCCAATTTCGGAATTGCTCAAAAAGAAATCGAAAAAGGTAAACAAAAGAAGACTAAATAATCCAATGTCAGATAAGCTTTCAGATAGCGTCCTCCGCGAATTGATCAAATTAAACGCGCAGAATAGAGTCATTAAACGGGAGGGCTTGCAAGTTGAGTTTAAACGAGTCTTCGATTGGAACAACAATGAATCTCGTGCAAAGTATGTCAAGAGTATAGCATCCTTTGCAAATCGTGGAGGTGGCTACATGATATTTGGTGTTAAAAATTCGCCCAAGGAAATTGAAGGTATTGACGAGTCGTTCTCGGCGATTGACGATGCCAACATATCAGCATATCTCAATAACTATCTGGCGCCGTCGGTTGATTATGAACGCTCAGAAATAGAAGTCGATAACGGAGTTAAGGTAGGGTTTCTTTATGTGTTTGAAGCTGTCAGAAAACCGGTGGTGTGTATTAAGGATTATGGAATAATTTTAAGTGAATCAACGATTTATTACCGCTACAATAGTCGAAGTGAGCGGATTAAGTCTTCTGATTTAATCAACTTGTTGGATGAAGTGAAACAGCGCGAATCAGAAAAATGGTCTGAATTGTTTTCGAAGATTGCTAAGTTCGGAGTAGATAGTTCTGCGATTTATTCAACTGACCTTGGTCAAATTTCGACATTAAACGGGAATAAATTTATTCTAGATGAGCGTTTGTTGCGCCGCTTACAAGTAATTGATCAATATTCATCGAACGAGGTTGATGGCGCGCCTGCTGTTAAAATAGTCGGTGAAATTGATGAAGCCGGAACAGTAATTACTCGATCAAGATATCTCTATGACGTTGATTTTATGTGCGATTATTTGAACGGAGTGAATGTGAGCGAACCAGAAGAATATCTAAAAGCCTTGTGTTATCAACAAGCTGCTATTTTGCCGGTATATTATTATTTGGATAAAGCTAATCTATCCGTTGATGAGGGTATAGATCTGCTAAACGGAGTAAATAAAAACTCTTGGGTAAAAAACAAGATTATTAATCGACTGCGAGATGATTCAAGATTGCGACAAGGAAGACAGTTTAAAACGATTTCCGCTCAAACTGCAGCGGGAAATGTAAGGAGAAGATATCATGAACGATTAACTAATTCTCTAAATATAGATGACCTAAACTCTGAGGGAAAGGCGAAAAGACTTTTGGAGGCTGTCATAAATTTAGATGTAGATACTTATGATAAGAATTTTGTTCATACAATTTTGGTTGGTCTTATTGATCAGTTTTATTCAGTGAGACAGTTGAATGCGCTCATGCGCGAAGCAGTTTCTTATTTGGATTTAATCGAAAACAGACCGCAATGATGGCTATGCAATAAACAAAAAACCCCAGTTCAAAAACCGAGGATTTTTTGCGACCCCAACAAGTCAAGCGGTCTTGCCGCGGCCGTCTTAAAACAATGAAAAATGTTCACCGAAAATACAGAACAGGGTTTAAACTTCAAAATCAATAGATGATGAAATCCGCTAATGGTTAACCACAATGTCTGAATCAGCGCCACCCGATAGAAACCAGTACCGCGAACTACTGCAAACCCTCAAGCAGAAAGTCACCGCGTCGCAGCACCGCGCGGCCATGTCGGTCAACAGCCATTTGATTTATCTCTACTGGCAAATAGGCGGGCATATTCTCTATGAACAAGAGCGGCAGGGGTGGGGGAGTAAAATCATCGAGCAACTCGCGGCAGACTTATCAGCCGAGCTTCCTGAAATGAAAGGCTTATCGTCCCGCAATATGATTTACATGCGTCAATTTGCCAATGAATGGCAGCCCCGCTTAATTACGCAGCAGGCGGCTGCGCAATTGGGCGAAGGTGGTAAAGTGGAATTTACGCAACAGCCTGTTGCGCAATTGTACGATACAGAAAATGAGGGTGTTGATATAGGGCAGCAGCCTGCTGCACAATTTGAAATGGCCTTTGACTTGTTCAAGCAACATCCCGTCGCCAAAATTCCCTGGTCGCACCACACAGTGTTGATGGATAAACTCGAAACAGCAGACGAGCGGCTGTTTTATTGCCGAAAGATCATCGAAGGCGGTTGGTCGCGAAAAGTGCTGCTCAACCAATTGGAACGCAACCTGCACAAAGCACAAGGCGCCCTGACACACAATTTTCCGGCAACCTTGCCACAAGCCCAATCTGAATTGGCAAGGGATACTTTTAAAGACCCTTATTTCTTCGACTTTTTGCAACTCGGCGAAGCAGCGAAAGAGAAAGACGTTGAAGACAAGCTGACCGCACAAATCACACAGTTTTTATTGGAGCTGGGGGCTGGATTCGCATACATGGGTCGGCAATACAAAATGGAAGTTGGAGGGCAGGAATATTTTCTCGATTTGCTGTTCTATCACACCAAATTGCGCTGTTACGTGGTGATCGAATTGAAAATCGGTGAGTTTAAGCCAGAGTACGCCGGCAAAGTGCAGTTCTATTTATCAGCGCTCGATGATCTTGTAAAGTCACCCGATGACCAACCGAGCATCGGCTTGATATTGTGTAAAGAAGCCAATCGCATTGTAGCGGAATACACCCTGCGCGACACCTCTAAACCCATGGGGGTAGCAGAATACAATTTGGTTGATGCATTGCCGGATCAACTAAAAGATCAGCTACCAACCAAGCGCCAGCTCGAAAAGTCCTTGAGCAAGAAAAATAAAGACCAATCATGAAAGCACCCTCCTTCGCCGAAGACCATATCTCCCAGGTTCCCGCGCTGCAACTGCTGATGAAACTGGGCTACCAGTACCTTCCGCCAGCCAAATTGCACGCCGCACGTGGAGAGAAAACCTCGGCCGTACTGCTCGAAGAAATTCTCGAACAGCAACTTCACCGCATCAACCACATTGACTTTCGCGGTGAGCAGTTCAAGTTCAGTTCGGCCAATATTTACCAGGCGGTGCAGGCGCTCAAAGATTTTCCGCTCAAAGACGGCATCGGGGTCACCAACGAAAAGGTGTACAGTTTGCTTACGCTCGGCAAGAGCTTTGAAGAAACATTGGGCGGCGATAAGAAGAGTTACTCACTGCGTTACATCGACTGGGAGAATCCCGAAAACAACGTGTATCACATTACCGCAGAAATGGACGTGGCCCGCACGGGAAGCCACCAATGCCGACGGCCGGATATTGTGCTTTTTGTCAACGGCATTCCCTTTGTCGTTATCGAGTGCAAGCGCCCGGACCTGGCGTCGGGTAAAAACATCCCTCCGCACGAACAAGCCATTTCGCAGCACCTGCGCAACCAGCACGAAGAGGAAATTCCGGGACTGTTTATTTACGCACAGATGTTACTCGCTTTATCTGCCAACGATGCGTGGTATGGCACCGTAGGCACGCCCACCGAGTTTTGGGCCAAGTGGAAAGAACCCGCCAACAATTGGAAAGCGCTCGAAAAACTCAAAAACGCACCGCTTTCTGAAAGTCAGAACGATGCGCTGTACACCGAACCATTTCAGTTGATGCGGCCCTATTTCGCTTCACAGACTGGTCTGGAAATGCAACTCACCGAGCAAGATCGATTGTTGTATGCATTGTGTCGTCCCGAGCGATTGTTGGAACTGGTGTTTCGGTTTATGGTGTTCGACAACGGCACGCGCAAAGTGGCCCGCTATCAGCAGTATTTCGCGGTACAAAAAGCCATGAAGCGCATCGCTCATTTCGACGAGGGTCGTCGCAGAGGCGGGGTGATCTGGCACACACAGGGCAGCGGTAAATCGCTCACCATGGTGATGCTGGCCAAGGCCATTGCACTGGACAAGAACATCCGCAATCCGCGCATTGTCCTTGTCACCGACCGCGTGGATCTCGACGACCAGATTTACAACACATTCGACGCTTGCGACATGGAGCCGATACAGGCCAAAACGGGGCGTCACCTCAGCGAACTCATCAACCAGGACAAGTCGGCCATCATCACCACCTTGCTGCAAAAGTTTAAGGCCGCCGTGAAAAAAGGAAAGGCCGAAAATGATTCGTCAGAAATATTTGTGCTGGTCGATGAAAGTCACCGAAGCCACTACGGCGAAGCCAATCTCAATTTGCAGCGGGTATTTCCCAATGCGTGTTACATCGGTTTCACCGGAACGCCACTGACAAAAAAAGAGAAAAATACAGCCGCCAAATTCGGGGGCATCATTGATCCTTACACCATCGACCAGGCGGTAGAAGACAAAGCCGTAGTTCCGTTGTTGTACGAAGGTCGGCACGTGGTGCAGGAGATCAACAAGTCGGCTATTGATAATTATTTTGACATGATATCCGAGCCGCTGAACGAATACCAGCGGGCCGACCTGAAAAAGAAATTCAGCCGCGCCGACCAGCTCAACGAGGCCGATCAGAAAATCTGGCGCACGGCATGGGATATTTCGCAGCACTATAAATCCACGTGGCAAAAAACCCCGTTCAAAGGCCAGCTCACGGCTCCGTCAAAAGCTGCCGCATTGAAGTACAAGGCCTATCTCGACGATATCAAACTCATTACATCAGAAGTTATTATTTCTGGTCCCGATACCCGCGAAGGATACGACGATGCGTACAACGACCCCAACGACGAGGTGGTGAAGTTTTGGAATACTATGATGAAAAAGCACGGCAACGAGCGCAGTTACAACCGCAACATCATCAATGCGTTTAAGCACGACGATCACCCCGAAATTATTATTGTAGTGGACAAGCTGCTCACCGGTTTCGACGCTCCGAGAAACATTGTGCTGTATGTGTGCCGGTCGCTCAAAGAGCACACCTTGTTGCAAGCCATTGCGCGTGTTAACAGGCTGTACGAAGGAAAAGATTACGGCTATATCATTGACTACTATGGTATTTTAGGGGAGCTGGATGAAGCACTGAATACCTATAGTTCATTGGATGAATTTGACGAGGACGACCTGAAAGGCACGTTGACCAATGTGAAAGAAGAAGTGGAGAAGCTTCCGCAGAAACACGCGCACCTTTGGGATTTGTTTAAGTCTGTAAAGAACAAAAACGATATAGAAGCTTTGGAGTTGTTTCTGGCGCCACAGGATTTGCGCGATGGTTTTTATGAGCGATTGTCTGATTTTGCGCGAACGCTGAAAATGGCCCTTTCCACTTTGGGATTTCTGGAGCAAGCCGGCGAGCAGAAAGTGGAGCAGTACAAAGAGGATGCAAAATTCTTTCTGAAATTGCGGGTGTCAGTAAAGCGCCGATACTCCGACAGCATCGACTATCGCCAATACGAAAAGCAAATCCAAAAACTCATTGATACGCACATTACTTCGGATGAAGTCATTCAGATTACGGAGTCGGTCAATATCTTTAACCGCGAGGATTTTCAGAAGGAAGTTGAAAAGGTGGAAGGCAAAGCGGCCCGGGCAGATATGATTGCCACGCGCACGGCCAAAACCATTTCTGAGAATATGGACGAAGACCCGGTGTTTTTCCGGAAGTTTTCGAGGTTGCTGCAGGACACGATTGATGCATTTCATGATAAACGCATGAGCGAAGCGAGCTACCTGAAAGAAGCGATGGATATTATGAACAAGGTGCAAAACCGGAGCGATGGCACCGAACCCGAAGTGTTGCAAGGCAAACTGGTGGCCACAGCATTTTACCGGATTGTGCAAAGTGAGATCGCGGAATTGGATTCCGAACGCAGCGCCGAAATCGGATTGCGCGTGGACGACATCATCAGAGCCAACAAGATTGTGGACTGGGAGCGGAAAGAAGATGTTAAGAATCGCATGAAGCAAACGATAGAAGATTACCTCTATGATTTGCGCAACGAGGGAGTAGAATTGACCTTTGACCAGATTGATGAGATTATCGAATCGGTGATGGGCGTGGCTTTAAAGCATTACGTGTAATGGAAGAAAAAGTAGTTCAATACGGCACCACAACAATTCCATTTTCGCTAAGCCGAACCGACCGGAGAACCCTGGCCATCACAGTGGAACCTGATGCAACTGTCCACGTCACAGCACCCATACAAGCCGAATGGCTGAAGATAGAAGCCAAAGTTTTGAAGCGTGGACGCTGGATAAAAAAGCAGCAGCAGTTTTTCGAATCGTTTTTACCCGCCACGCCCGTGCGGGAATATGTTTCAGGAGAAACGCACTTGTATCTTGGACGGCAATACCGACTCAGGTTAGAAGCGGGAGATGATCATCCTTCGGTGAAGCTAAAGGGCGGTCGTTTGATTGTGAAGTTGTCTGATCCGGAGAATAAAGATCGTGTGAAGCAATTGCTGGGAGCGTGGTACAAGCAACACGCCGAAAAGCGATTTGAAAAAGCCCTTGATGAGGCGATGCCGTTGTTTCGCAAATTCGAACTGAAACTACCGGATATTGTGGTGAAACGAATGCAAAAACGTTGGGGGAGCTGTCAGCTCGATGGACGCATTGTGCTCAATCCGGAAATCATCAAAGCCCCGGCGCGGTGCATCGACTACGTGGTCATCCACGAGTTGTGTCACCTCGTGCACCACAACCACGGCAAAGAATTCTACAAACTTCAGGACAAAATTATGCCCGATTGGAGGAGGTGGAAGGAGAGGCTGGAGAAGGTGATGAGTTAAAAAGAAAACAATACCCAGAAATATGTCTGATTTCATTGAAGTGATTGAAAAGTACATCTCACAGGTTAAGGGTGTGGAACACCATAGATATACTTCGTGGGAGAATTGTTACGAAGCCTTTGGCGGAGAACAGGATGTGGATTTGGCTTTGCATTTGGGTTTTTACTTAGCGAGTTGGGGTATGTATCGCGGATCCGGAGGGTTGCTGCAAAAGAGTCACAAGATACATGACGGTGCCGTGGAATTGATTAAAGGAGCGATACCCAGTTTGCGATGTTCACCAGACAGCGAGATAGATGAGGGAGCAATTGAAAAAATCATTCAGTTGAAAGAGCGGCTGGAGAAGCATTACAAAGGCTTCAAGTTTGTTCGGTTGGATAAAAATGGTAAAAAGTCAGAGCCCGTAATAAATCCTACCGAAACCTTAATGTCAAAGATAATGCTCGGTTCATTGGGCTGTGTGCCGGCATTTGATCGGTACTTCATTGCTGGAATGAAGGTGAATGGGTTGGAGAATCGAAGATTCAATGAAAAAGGGCTTCAAGAGCTTTTCGGATTTCTTGCAAGTGACCAGTGTGAGCTGCAGAAGGCCCGCATAATTATCAAGGACAAGAGTGACACCTACTACTCTGACATGAAAATTCTCGACATGTACTTTTGGCAGAAGGGTTTTGAAAAAGAGATAAAGGGGAATGGTGCAAAGTAATTTTTAATTACTGGGAGTAAAGTAATTCTGTAAGCATTTCAACTTCGGCTGCTTCATTATTCTTAATAGATTTATAGGATCTGTCTCCAGCATATAGGTGCCGCAAACAAGGGTGTGAGAGAATCACGACAGTAGTTTGGAAACTATTGATTGCATCGAAACGAATACCTTTCATTACGGCAAAACCGGCTTGATCAATTTCAGAATACTTTTCAAAACATATTAGTTTCGAAGCAACCTGACCCGAGGCCATTCCGACGAATTTGGCTGGCCATATCCCAAGGCATATGATTCCTTTTGGACGTATAACATCGATCGTTTCCTCGAATATTTTACGACACACTGCCACAAAGTTTGGAGAACTAAATCCCGGTGATTTACCAGTACTTTTTGTTGTGTTCCTCACACCCATCAAGGCGTTTGTGAAAAAGCATTCATCCAATTTCAATTTGTCGTCTTCATCTGTTTTGACTCTGCCAAAAAGCTTATTGATCTCCCTCCAAGTAGGAGTGTATTCTTCACTTCCTTTGTTAATCGTTTCTTCAAATCCCTCCTTCTTGTCTTGATCCTGACCGAGAATGATGAAGTCTTTTTGACTGATATCTGTTTCCATATCAGATGTACCTGAACAACCAGGGAAAAAGCCAGGTCCATCCACGAATTCAGGAATTTCTACCATCTTAGACGGGTATTTGCCTTTTAAAAGTTCAAGCCTTTGACGTAATTCCTTCACTGTCATGAGGTGCAAATTAAAAAACTTCGACTAAAACGCAGTTTATCCTTTACCTCCAAAACAACCACACCCCAAAACACTCCACCCCCGCTCACATATTCCGAAACAACCTTTCCGCCACACCCATAAACTCCAGAATCTTTTCGCGGTCC
>REDV01000113.1 GCA_007695365.1 Cryomorphaceae bacterium
TGCTGGTGAACATGCTTGAAGCGGTGACTTTGAATCGAAATCACAAAAACCCCGACCTGCAACTGTTTGAGTTTGGGCAGGTGTACCACCGGGAGGGCGACAAAACCCGCGAGTCGTTTAACCTCGCGCTGGTGATGACCGGAAGACGTTTTCCTGAGAGCTGGAATAACCCGGGCGATGAGGTGAGCTACTTTGAGCTGCGAAACATGCTCGACATGTTCTTTCAGCGACTGGGATTGGCACAGCGCTGCCGTTTTACCCACGAGCCTGCCGATTACCTGGCCGAAGGTCAATCCGTGCTTCTCGATGGGCAAAACCTTGGGTATATCGGGCGGGTGAAGGGCGACATCTGTGCGCGATTCGATATTGATCAAGCGGTGTTTTTTGCTGAACTCAACTGGTCTATGCTTCTGTCAAAAGTGGGTGATGGCAAGGTGAAAGTTCAGCCCATCCCGAAATTCCCCGTTGTGCGTCGCGATTTCTCCTTGTTGCTGGATACGGCCATTACCTTTGAGCAGATTGAGCAATTGGCCCGCAAAACCGAGAAAAAGCTGCTGCGCGCAGTAGAGCTTTTTGATGTGTACGAGGGCAAAAACCTGCCCGAAGGGAAAAAATCCTATGCCGTGCGCTTCCTTCTGCGGAGCGATGAGCGAACCCTTACCGATGAAATTGTAGACGGTATCATGGAGCGCATCCGCATGGGATTGGAAAATGAACTCGGGGCCAGCCTCCGCTAACGGTACGCTATGCGTCAGGCGCGAAGAATTGTGTTTTACCTGTTGCAGTTTTGGCTGCACATCGGCTACCGTCTGTATTTCCGGAAGGTGATTTTGATTGATCACAAAAAGGCACCCGATCAAAGACCTATCATCCTGGCACCCAATCACCAAAACTCCTTTCTCGACGCCATGATGACCGCCATTTTTGTGCCGCAGCGCTTTACCTTTCTGGCGCGTGCCGATGTGTTTCGCCACAGGTGGTTTCGCAAGGTGATGTACCTGGTGAGCTGCCTGCCCGCATACCGCCCGAGCGATGGCTTTTCGAGCGTGCGAAACAACGAAGGTACTTTTCAGCAGTGTCAGCGATTGCTCAACGATGACGAGTCGATTCTGATTTTTCCGGAGGGCAACCAGTTTTTTGGCTACAAGCTTCGGCCGCTCAAAAAAGGCCTTGCGCGCATTGCCCTCGAATACACGCAGCGCACCGGTGAAGATCTGCCCGTGGTTCCCGTAGGCCTGCACTTCGAAGAGTACCGGGGCTTTGACAAACGACTGGTGGTGGTGTTTGGCGATTCGCTTTCTACCCTTAACTTTTCCCATACCTATCAGGACAATCCTTCACTCGGTCTTCGTCGCTTTACCGAGGAATTGCAAACCGAGCTGAGCCAGCTTTGCATTTCCAACGATGACCCCGCACAAAAAGAGCTGATTAACCGCTACATTTTTTCGGAAGACCACTACCGCGATGGTCACGAATGGCGCGCCCGTGTAGCGGCCATTCACAACGGCTCATACCTGGATGATACACTGGCCCTTGAGCCACCCAAAAAACAGCCCCTGCATTGGTTGGGAACGCCCGTAGCACTGGCAGCGTGGGTGCTTTTTATTCTGCCCTACCAACTGCACAAATGGCTGACGAGGCTTATCAGTCCGGACGAGTATTTTGCGCCCTCGGTGGATTTTGTGCTCTTTCTCACCATCTTCCCGTGGTACATTTTGATTCTTTCGGCAGTGATTGGCATGTGGCTCAATAGCTGGTTTATCGGTTTGCTGTTCTTCATTGCAGCACCCCTTGCAGGCAAGTATTTCCTTGCGTGGCGGCGGGGAATTTCCGGTCGGTAAAGGCGGTTGGCAGGCCCGGTTGTGCGTGCTATTTTTGCAGCCCGCAAAACGAGAACATGGGTAAACGAAAACTTCAGCATTTTGCCGAGAACAAAACCTTTCGGCACGTAATAGAACCCACGTCGGATGAAATGCTCAACGACCGTTTTGCATTGAAAGGCAAGTGGGGTGAGGAGTTTTTTGGCAACACACATCCCATTGTACTCGAGCTGGGTTGCGGCAAAGGCGAGTACAGCGTGGGCATGGGGCGCAGGTACCCCGAAAAGAACTTTATCGGTGTGGATATCAAAGGCGCCCGCATCTGGAGAGGAGCCAAAACTGTGCAGGAAGATGCCATTCCGAATGTGGCCTTTTTGCGCACCCGCATTGATTTTATCACTTCGGCCTTTGGTCCGGAGGAGGTTTCGGAAATCTGGCTCACCTTTTCCGACCCGATGATCGGACAAAGTGAAAACCGCAGACTCACCTCGCGCATATTTGTGGAGCGCTATCTGAAAATTCTCCGTCCGGGAGGAGTGATTCATCTCAAGAGCGATTCAGACTTTCTCACCGAATACACGCTTGAGCAAACAGAGGAGCACGGTTATCGCCTGCTCGAAGTTTCGCGCGATGTGTACGGCGAAATGGAGCGCTTCAACCCCGAACTTCAGCAACTGCTCAACATCCGCACCCACTACGAAAAGAAGTGGCTGGCCGAGGGAAAGAAAATTAACTACTGCGCCTTTGTACCGTGAAAAGCCCGTCGCACAACGATTTCTTTGAACAAGTCTATGCTGTGGTGCGTTTAATTCCGCACGGTCGTGTTACGAGTTACGGAGCCATTGCAAAGTACCTCGGTGCAGCGCGCTCAAGCAGAATGGTAGGCTGGGCCATGAATGCCTCGCACAGCATGCCCGATGTGCCGGCGCACCGCGTAGTAAACCGCCTGGGCCTCCTTACCGGCAAAATGCACTTCAGCACGCCCTACGAAATGCAGGAACGACTGGAGCAGGAGGGGGTTGAGGTGAAAAACGACCAGGTGCAGCAATTTGACCGTAAATTCTGGGACCCGCAACGCGAACTGGAGCTGTAACATCATCTGAAATCGCCTTTTTTGGCCTACCTTTGTGTACCTATGGAAGTAACCCGTGAAAATCTGCTGAACGCACTCTCCAAAGTGCTTGAGCCCGACCTCAAGAAAGACATTGTGGAGCTGAATCTCGTAAAGGACATTTCCGTTGACGGAAACAAGGTGTCCTTTACCGTTATGGTGAACAACCCCGCCATGCACAGCCGCAAGCGCATGGAAGAAGCCTGTGCTTTTGCCGTGCAGCGCGCATTCGGAAAGGAAGTGGTGGCAGCGGTCCGGGCGGAGGCGCTCCCTGTAAACCGCGACGCGGCATTGCGCAAGGTGCTGCCGGGTGTAACGAACATCATAGCGGTGGCCTCGGGCAAAGGGGGTGTAGGGAAATCTACCATTACCTCCAACCTGGCGGTGGGCCTTGCAGCCCGAGGGTACAAGGTGGGTTTGATTGACGCTGATATCTACGGACCCTCCATGCCCCTGATGCTCGACGTGCAGCACGAACGTCCGCGAACCATCGAAAAAGACGGAAAAACCTATATCGCCCCCATCGAAACCTACGGAGTGAAGGTGCTGTCTATCGGGTTTTTCGCTGAAATCAACCAGGCCATTGTATGGCGGGGCCCCATGGCTACCAAGGCACTCAACCAGATGATTAACGATGTGTGGTGGGGTGATCTGGATTTTATGATTCTCGACCTGCCTCCCGGAACCGGTGATGTGCACCTTACGCTGGTGTCGGGCTTGCCGCTGTCGGGAGCTGTGATTGTGAGTACGCCGCAGGAAGTGGCGCTGGCCGATGCGCGCAAAGGAGTGGATATGTTTCAACTCGACTCCATCAAGGTGCCTGTGCTGGGAATCGTTGAGAACATGGCTTACTTTATACCGCCCGATATGCCCGATAGGAAGTATTACATCTTTGGTCAGGGGGGTGCGCGTGCACTTGCCGAGGACATGGGTCTGCCATTTTTGGGGGAGATTCCGTTGGTGCAGAGCATCCGCGAGGCCGGTGATGTGGGTCGCCCGGCAGTACTGCAGGAGAACACGCCCGTAGCCACTGCATTTGATGCCTTCATCGACCAGTTTATGGTACAGCTTGAACACCGCAACAAACACCTGGAGCCCACATTGCTGGTTCAGGATAAATTTACACCACAATGAGCCTCACCGAAGAAAAAGTGCTTCGCGCCCTAGCGCAGATCCGGCCGTTTCTCGAAAAAGATGGCGGTGATATCTCTTTGGTTGAGATTACCCCCGAAATGGTGGTGCGCGTGAAGCTGCACGGCGCCTGTGAAACCTGTACCATGAGCAATATGACCCTGCGCGCCGGGGTGGAGGAAAACATCCGCAACCTCGCCCCTGAAGTGGTAAGGGTTGAGGCGGTGGAAACGGTGTGAGTGCTTCATGAACAAAACCTTGGTGCCCATGCTTAAGCCCGGTTTCTTGTGGGTGTGGATCATTTCCATTGCATGGGCTTCCTGCCAGTTTAACCAACCACGGGACGCATTTTCCAACGAGCCCGGGTACGATGATATCCGTATAGCCGGAGCCATGCGCAATGTGATGCGCAAAGGAGAGCTCGGGGGTGTGATTCACCTTGATTCCCTGACCAAAGAAGCAGGCTGGTACGGTGTGGGTCCGGTAGAATACCTGCAGGGTGAACTGATGCTTTTTAACGGCGTGGGGTATGTGTCGCGCGTGGCAAGTGATTCGACCATGGTCATGGAAAAAACCGGCGATGTAAAAGCGCCGTTTTTTGTGTACGCCCGGGTGCTGGAGTGGGAGGAAAGAAATTTGCCGGACAGCATTGTGACCGACAAACAGCTTGAGCATTATCTCCATCACATTTCTGCCGGGGCAAAAAGACCGTTTGCCTTCAAGCTGCGGGGCGAGGTGGCTGATGCCCTCTTTCACGTGCAGAACCTGCCTCCGGGCAGCACGGTCAGCTCACCCGAGGAGGCCCACAGGGGTCAGGTAAAGTACAGGCTGCAGCACGAGGATGTGCATTTGTTGGGCTTTTTCTCCACAGAGCACCAAGGGGTTTTTACCCACCACGACAGCTATGTTCACATGCATTTGCTCACTGCCGATGAGCAAATGATGGGGCACCTGGATGGCGTCAGCTTTAAAGCCGGCGGCATGAAGTTGTATTTGCCTGTGCACTGATATTCTGCCATTTACTTCAGTGTTCCGAAACGAACTTCTGTTCAGCGAAGCGTCTCTGATTAGCGAAGCGTCCCGCTGCGCTGTAGGTTTACAATCACCAGTCATAGCTTCATTATCTCATTATCTAATCATCCCATTGGCTAATCGTCTAATCGTCTAATTGGCTCATCGTCTCATTGGCTCATTGGCTCATCGGCACATCAAATTTTCCTTTTTCACCATGCTTTTTTATTACCTTCACGTTCGCAATGAACTGAACAAACCAACATGCACGGATCACAGGAAACCATCAAAGCCCTGGCGCGCGAAGCCATCCTTACCCCCAAAGAGGAAATGCTTGAAATTCCGCGCAAACGCGCCAATTTGTTTATCGGCATTCCCCGCGAAACGGCCTTTCAGGAACACCGCGTAGCCCTCGTGCCCGAGGCCGTGCAACTGCTGGTGAGCAACGGAAATCGCGTGGTGGTAGAAACCAACGCCGGTAAGGAAGCCCGTTTCGACGACCGCGACTACAGCGAAGCCGGTGCAGAAATCGCCTATGATCGCCAAACCGTGTACCAGGCCGACATCATCCTGAAAGTAGCCCCTCCAACTGATGAGGAAATAGGAATGATGCGGCAAAAGCAAATTCTTATTTCGGCCCTGCAACTCTCTGTGCAGCCAAAGGATACCCTGAAGAAACTGATGGATAAAAAAGTCTCTGCTATTGCGTGGGACTTTATCAAGGACGAAACCGGCATCTTTCCCATTGTGCGGGCCATGAGCGAAATTGCGGGAAATACCTCGATGCTCATCGCTGCCGAGTACCTGTCTAACATGAATGACGGCCCGGGCTTAATGCTGGGCGGAATTTCGGGGGTGGCGCCCACCGAAGTGGTGATACTGGGTGCCGGAACAGCGGGTGAGTTTGCTGCCCGTGGTGCACTCGGACTAGGCGCTAACGTGAAAGTATTCGACAATACGGTGTACAAATTGCGCCGGCTGCAAAACGACCTTGGGCAGCGGTTGTACACTTCGGTCATTCAGCCCAAGGAACTGGAAGATGCCATTGTGCGCGCCGATGTGGTGGTGTGCGCCCTGCGCGGACGAGGTGGCCGAACCCCCTGCGTGCTTACCGAAGACATGGTGCGCAAAATGAAAAACGGCGCCGTGATTATTGACATCAGCATTGATCAGGGCGGTTGCAGCGAAACATCACGCGTTACCACCCACACCAACCCGGTGTACCGCGAGCACGGTGTGATTCACTACTGCGTGCCTAACATTGCCTCGCGCGTATCGCGAACCGCATCCAAAGCGCTGAGCAACATTTTCGCCCCCATCCTGCTGCAAATTGCCGATGAAGGCGGATGCTCCAACCTCATTCGCAAAGACGAAGGCTTCAGACACGGCGTGTACATGTACAACGGAACCCTCACGAACGAAATCCTCGGTTTGGCGTTTGGTCTTCCGTACAAAGACATTCACCTCTTGTTTGCAGCCATGTAATTATGACGTTTTTTCAAAGACTTAAAAGGTTCCTTTTCGGACTCTTGCTGGGAAGCATTCTCGTATTCTGGTTTTTTGGCGACCGCTCCGAGGTACTCACCGCCTGGATGCCCAACGAAAGGGTGATGAAGCGTCTCCGCGAAACACATCTTGTAATACCCGACTCCATGCAATGCCGCTTGCAATGTTTCCAACTGGATTCATTGGCGGTGCGCGAGTTGATGGTTCAGGGTAACGTGCGCTTCGGAAAGAGCGAAACCCGTCGCGAACCGCTACTTTACACCGTTGATTTTTCGCAACACGAGCCCCCGTTGCGCCTAACCTTTGCCTGCGATGACTCATCGAGTGCCGTGGTGGGCTTGCTGTCGCTGAAGGGAGTAATGCCATGCGATTGCCACTGATGTAAATTGCCGTGAATGATTCGGGCATTTGGGTTAATTTCGGCCACTGCATGAAGCAACTACTTTTAATCCTCGCCATGATTGTGCTGTTCGTTGCGCCCGAATCGCTGCGGGCAGAGCAAACACAGGAGAAGTTCCGCATCACCGGCAGGGTGCTGGATGCCAAGGGCGAGCCACTTCCCTTTGTAAACGTGTACGTGCAGGGTACCACCCGCGGAACCACCACCAACAACGATGGCCGTTTTGTGCTCAATCTCGACGAACTGGCCGAGAGGGAAATTGCCTTTCAGTTTGTGGGCTACCAAAAGCAGGTAGTAAAGGTATCGCCCGATGGTATGGCGCGCGCTGAGGTAGTTGTGACCCTCCGCCCCGAAAACATTGAACTCCCCCAGGTGGTTATCAGCGCCAAAGGCCGCGACCCGGCTTACGCCATCATCAAACAAGCACAGGATAAGCGACGCGAATACCTGAATCAGGTAGATGCCTACTCGGCCGAAGTGTACATGAAAGGTAATGCAAGACTGGAGGAGATTCCCGAAAAACGGCCATTTCTCATTCCCAAAGATGCCATGCCCGACAGCACCGATCTGGGGCTTATATTCCTGTCGGAAGCAGTAGCCAAATACCACTTCCAGGCGCCCAATCAGTACAAGGAAGAAATGATAGCCAGCAAGGTGAGTGGATTCAGTCAGTCCTTTAGCTGGAACCGCGCCGCCGACGTGCTCATCAATTTTTACGAGAACACCGTAAAGGTAGGCGGTATTTCCGACCGCGGTTTTATCTCGCCCATCGGTGCCGGAGCTATGCTGCATTACCGATACAAATTGCTCGGAAGCTTCATAGACAATGGCTACACGGTTTACAAAATTGAGGTTACACCGCGCCGGCAAATAGACCCCGCGTTTACGGGCAAAATCTACATCACCGACTCGCTGTTCAATATCCACAGCCTTGACCTGTCGCTGAATAAAGATGCAGGGATTGAATTTGTGGACTCCGTGCGCATCGCCCAGACCTTTATTCCCGTGGTGCCCGAAGAGGCCATTTGGATGCCGCTCAGTATCAGCATGCGCTTTGATTTCAGTATTTTCGGTTTCAAGGCATCGCTTTCGCAGGTGGCCGAATTTTCGGGCTACGACATCGGAAGAACTTTTGAGCGACGGTTTTTCAGCAATGAAACCTTCAGGGTGGGCTCCGATGCCAATGAGCGCGACACTTCTTACTGGGGAACCATTCGTCCGACCGTACTTACCGAAGAGGAAATTCGCAACTATGAAAAAGGCGACAGCCTTGAAAGGGTGCGAAGCAGCAGGGAGTTTCTGGATTCTCTCGACCGCATTACCAACAAGCCCACCGTTACCAAGTTTCTGCTCACGGGCTACGAAATGTACCGCCGTTACGACAGCATTCGCGTGGGTATCAACCCGGCCATTTCTTTTATTCAATTCAATAACGTAGAGGGTCTGGTGATTGACGCCGAACCCTATTTCCGCAAAATTCTGCGCCAGAGTAACTACCAGGTTAAAGCCAATGTGCGCTACGGAACCGCGTCCGAACAGTTCTACAGTCAATTGGCATACAGTCATTTGTTCAACTACAAAAACTACCGCCGGATTGAGGTTCAGGGCGGCCACTACGTGTCGCAGTTCAACCCGATGGAACCGATATCACCCATCCTGAATACCTCCTACGCGCTATTCGACAAACGCAACTTTATGCGCTTGTACGAAAAGACATTCGGGCGATTCAGTTACCAGCAAGAGGTGGTGAACGGAGTATTTGTGCAGGGAGCCATGGAGTATGCCCAGCGAAACCCGCTCTTCAACAACACGGATTATACCTGGTCGGGCAAAGAAGACCGACAGCTTTTTCCCAACAATCCACCGGGTTTTCCCATTGAGCAGAGCCGCGCCTTGATTGCCGAAGTGAATGTGCGTTTAAGGGTGAAGCAGAAATACGAAACTTTTCCGCACCGCAAAAGGATGCTTGGTTCGTCGTGGCCCACCATTTTTCTGAGTTACCGGAAAGGCGTGGCTGCCTTTGACAGCGATGTGAACTTTGATTTTGTGGGCGCCGGCATCAGCTACGACCTGAATTTCGGGATGGTGGGTGCCACCAAATTCGACGTGGACGGAGGGGCTTTCATCAACAACAGCGCCATGCAGTTTTACGACTACCAGCACTTTAACGGAAACCAAACGGGATTCATCAACATGCCGCCACCCTCGCCGTTTTTCGCCGTTGATTTCAGCAGGCCTCGTCTCAACAATTTTCACACGCTCGATTACTACGCCCTCAGCACCAATCGGGCTTTCGTGAAGTTTCACGTGCAGCATCATTTCAAGGGCTTTATCCTGAACAAACTGCCGCTTATCCGCCGTCTCCAGTGGCAAACCCTTGTGGGAACCAACTTCCTCTACAGCCAACCCATGGGCGATTACACAGAGCTTTACGTCGGTATCGAAAACATCCTGAAAGTATTGCGGGTAGATTTTGCTGCGCAGTACCAGTCGGGAGAACGCATAGTTCCTGTGATGCGCATCGGTACTTCCATTGGTCTCTGACAATCTGCGTGAAATTCATCACCTTTGGCTCATGATGCGCGCTGTGCTGCTTGCTTTATTGATGGTTGCTTCGCTTGCGCAGGCGCAGCAAAACCTTGTGCACATCGAGTACAAGGGCTGCAACAAAACCCACCCGTCGTACTTTCCCAATTTTGTGATGAGCACGGTCGGCGAGCCGGTTGATACCCTTCAACTGGCGCAGGATGTAAAAAATCTGTGGAACACGAACCTCTACGCCGATGTGTACTACGAGCTGTTCGATACCCTTGGCGGAACGGCTGCGCGTTTTGTGCTTCGCGAAAAATGGACGTCCTATCCGGCCGGAAATGGCGGCATTATTGACGACAACTTCTGGATGGAACTCGGCTGGCGCGATAACCACCTGCTGGGAAGGGGCATCCGGGCCATGCTGCTTGCAAAATACTACGACCGCTTCGCTGTGCGGGGCTTTTTTCAGGCGCCTTACTGGTTCGGTAAAGGCTTCGGAATGGAGAGTAACTGGGAGATGGGGCGCACCATTGAGCCGCTCGGAAATCTCACCGATGAGGTGCTGGACTTTAACCAGGATCGCGTGTTTGTTAACATGCTTGCCTCCTTTGCAATTAAGCCGAGTAACCTGTTGTATTTCGGGGTAGAGTACCACCGCCTGGCTTACATGCTCCGTTACGACGATGAGTTGCTGGCTCCCGATGCCTTTAGTGAGGTGCAAAGCCAGTACCTGCTCGTGGCGCGTCACCACACGCGCTACCACCTCGACATTTTTGAGCAATATGTCACCGGTTGGTCCAACGAAGTTCTGCTCAAAACGGCATTTGTTCCTGACCCGTCATCGCAGCGCTTGTATCCCTTTTTTCAGAATGAAACCAAGCTGTTTTTCCGCCCGTGGAAATCGGGCAATGTGGGCACAAGACTCAGGGCCGGTATCGCCGAGAACGATGCTTCGGTATTTGCCCAGTTTATACAGGACAGCTTTCTCAACGTACGCGGCATCGGCAACAAGCCCTATCGCGGTACCGCAGAGCTCACCTGGAATGTGGAACTACGCCAAACCATTTACGACCGCCGGTGGGTAGCCCTGCAATCGGTTGCGTTTTTTGACTACTCGGCCATTCGTCCGCCGGCCGGTGATTTCAACAGCATGTTTGCCGCGCAGCACAGCCACGCATATGCGGGTTTGGGGGGGAGGATCTTCTTCAAAAACGTGTTTGATTTCATCATGCGACTCGATGTGGGCCTGAGCCTGCAAGACGGCAGCGGTGGCTTTGTTATGGGGCTTGGGCAGTACTTTTAAAAGAGCTTCCATCGTAGAGATACCGCATTGCGTGTAACTTTGCACCGAACGAACAAGTGTTATGGATATTGACAAGATAGTAGTCAGAAACCTCCTCATGGAGGATTATTTGCAACTCAAAACCTCGATGATTGAGGCCTATCCCAACTGGGCCGGCTCACATTGGAGTGAGGAACATATTGAGAAATTACTCAGCAAGTTTCCCGCCGGACAAATCTGCATTGAGGTGGACGGAAAAGTAGTGGGAAGCGCACTTGCACTGATCATTGATAGTTCCAAGTTTGATGTAGATCACACCTACCGGCAGATTACCGGAAACTTTTCCTTTAACACCCACAACCCCGATGGGGATGTGCTGTATGGTATTGAATTGTTTATTCATCCTGAATACAGGGGTCTTAGGTTAGCTCGCCGACTCTACGATGCGCGCAAGGAACTCTGTGAGCAGCTCAACTTACGTGCTATTGTTGCCGGAGGTCGAATTCCGAACTACGCCGAGCATGCTGATGAGATGACACCTCGCGAGTATATCGAAAAAGTAAAGAACAAAGAAGTTTTTGACCCCGTGCTTACCTTTCAGTTTGCCAATGATTTTCACGTAAAAAAGGTGCTGAAAGGATACCTGCCCGGCGATGAAGAGAGTATGGCCTTTGCCACGCTTCTGGAGTGGAACAATATTTACTATACGCGTTCGCCTAAGCTTATCAACGCACCTAAATCAATTGTGCGGCTTGGCTTGGTGCAATGGCAAATGAGGCCCTTTGACAATCTTGATCAGCTCAATGAGCAAATTGAGTTTTTCATCGATACAGTGTCGGGATACAAGTGTGATTTCATTCTTTTTCCCGAGTTGTTCAACGCACCGCTTATGGCCGATTACAACCACCTTGGTGAGGCTGAGGCTATTCGCGAACTGGCCAAATACACCCGGCCGCTCAAAGAAAAGTTCTCGGAGTACGCCATCAGCTACAATGTAAACATCATTACCGGCAGCATGCCGTACCTTGAAAATGGTCGTTTGTACAACGTGGGCTATGTGTGTCATCGCAACGGGCAGGTAGAGTATTTCGAAAAGCTGCACATTACACCCAATGAGCGCTCCTTTTGGGGAATGGTGGGGGGTGATAAGCTGCAGGTGTTTGATACCGATGCCGGCAAAATCGGTGTGTTGATTTGCTACGATGTGGAGTTTCCGGAACTTGGGCGCTTATTGGCCGATCAGGGCCTCGACATACTTTTTGTTCCTTTCCTCACCGACACCCAGAACGGCTATACCCGTGTGCGTCACTGCGCGCAGGCCCGCGCCATTGAAAACGAGTGCTACGTGGCCATTGCGGGTAGTGTGGGGAACCTTCCGCGCGTGAGCAACATGGATATTCAATATGCGCAGTCGGCAGTATTTACCCCCAGCGATTTTCCCTTTCCTACCAATGGATTAAAAGCCGAGGCAACACCCAACACCGAGATGATGCTTATTGCCGACGTGGATCTGGACCTGTTGAAGCAGTTGCATACCTACGGCAGTGTGAGAATCCTGAAGGACCGCCGCAAAGACCTTTATGACCTCAGCCTGCGCAAAAAAAAGTAGCTAGCGCTGAAGCACCAGCGCAGCGGCTCCGAGTACAGCAGCATTTTCATCCAGCAGCTTGCTCACCAGGACAGGAACTTTGTGCTGGAAGATCACCAGTAATTCTTGGTTAAAATATTTTTCCAGTGGGTCTGTGAGGGTTTTGCCGGAGCGTGTGAGACCTCCTGCCAGAATAACCGCCTCCGGGCTGGTGATAGCCACAGCTGTGGCCAGGCCGTGTGCGAGGTAACGGGCGGTGATGTCAAATGCCTTGAGGGCCATAGGATCGCCTTGCTCTGCAAGTTCTGTAGTGCGTTTGGCGGATATGCGCGTCATGGGGGTTTTAACGAGTGGGCTGTGGACTTTGAAAGTCTGTCGAAGTTCAGCTATCGTACGCTTAAAACCGGTAGCCGAGGCATAGGTTTCCAGACAACCTTTTCGGCCGCAGCCACAGGCCCTGCCACCCGGTTGCACAATGATGTGGCCCAGCTCTCCGGCCATGCCCGTATGTCCGTAGAGCACCTCACCCTTGCACACAAAACCGCTTCCTAGTCCCGTGCCGAGGGTAACGAGCAAAAAATCGCGCATTCCCTGTGCTGCACCGAATAACATTTCGCCCACGGCGGCGGCGTTGGCGTCGTTGGTTACAGTCACAGGCAGGTTAAAATGCTTCTTAAAAATGGCTGCGAGCGGAATCACACCTTTCCACTGGAGGTTTGGCGCAAACTCAATGGTGCCGTTGTGGTAATTACCGTTGGGCGCACCGATGCCGATACCTTCAATGTTACTCATGGAGGTTACCTGGCTGCTCACATCCTTCAACACTTTTTTCGCCAGACTTTCGGCACTGCTGAAATCAGCCGTTTTAAAGTTGTTGCTGTAGTGAACATGCCCCAGCGCATCCACCAGTCCAAAGGCTGTGTTGGTTCCTCCGATGTCGATTCCGAGTGCCAGTGGGCTCATACCGTTCTTGCTGTAATGTGTCCGCGGTATCCGTACCACGCGAGGTAAAGGTAGGCAGGAACGAGCAGCAAAAAGCTACCCTGCATGCCGAAATAGTCTGCAAGCAAACCCTGCGCAGGCGGCAGGAAAGCCCCGCCCACAATGGCCAGAATCAGCAATGACGATCCCTGACTGGTGTACACGCCCAGGTTGCGGATGGCCAGCGTAAAGATGTTGCTCCACATTATGGAATTGAAAAGTCCCGTTCCGATGAGCGCCCAAAAGGCGAGGGTTCCGTTGGTTAGCACCGCCGTAGAAAGCAGGGCTACGTTCACCATTGCAAATACGCCGAGTGTACGGCCGGCAGCTGAGCGACCCATCAAAAAGCCCAGAAAGTTCAGTGCTACAAGGAGCATAAAAAGCACAACGGTTTCGGCATCGTGTAAGCTGAAACCAAAGGTGCCGCCTTGTTCTGAAATGCTCGTTACGAGGTAGATCAACGCAAAAACCGAAATACTCACTCCTGCCATGGCCAGTTTTTTCCGCAATGCGGGCTGAATGGAGCTGAGTGAAATGGCACCGAGTAAACGGCCCAGCATCAATCCGCCCCAGTACCACGAAAGGTAGGTATTGGCCTCGGCCTGCTTCATGTTCATAATCTCCGGCAAACCGGCAAAACTCACGAGCCAGCTCCCAATAGCTACCTCCGCACCCACATAAAGAAAGATGGCGCCCATGCCCCTGCGCAGTTGACCGAAGCGCAAGGCTCCCCAGCCTTCGGGTTGTTGTTCGGTATTTCTGAAACCGGGTAAGGGAAGGAGCTTGATGACCAACGCCATTACCAGAAAACCGAGGCCGTACATCAGGTACGTTTTGCCCACGGCTTCGGCCGAGAGCGCTCCGGTTGAAAACACCATAAATATCAGCACGGCGCCAACCAGCGGTCCCAGCGTAGTTCCCAGTGAGTTGAAGCCTTGGGCAAGGTTCAGCCGACTGCTTGCAGTTTCGGTAGGGCCCAGAATGGCGGCATAGGGATTGGCAGCAATCTGCAACACGCACACACCCGACGCCAGTACAAACAAAGCACTCAGAAAAAAGCCGTAGGAGCCGGCTAATGCGGCCGGATAAAATAGGCAGCAACCCAGTCCGCAGAGTGAAAGCCCGGCCACCATTCCGTTTTTGTAGCCCACGCGGTTAATCGGGTCGCCAAAGGTTTTTGAGATCCAGAAGTAGAGTGAGGAAATCACGAAGAAGGCTCCAAAAAACGAAAACTGAACCAGTCCGCTTTGAAAATTACTGAGGGTAAACAGCTCTTTGAACGTCCCAATCAGCACGTCGTTCATCACTGTGATAAAACCCCACAGGAAAAACAGTGAGGTGAGTACCGAAAAGGCAAAGCGATGGTTGGTGGGCTGCATGTGCCGAATATACAAATTCATCCAGCATCGCGAATTTGTCTGAAACCGCGTGAAACCATAGTTTTGCGGAGCTTTGAAACTACCCTGCGAAACGAACCGAATTGCGGTGCGCAGCCTTTTGCTGACAATCACAATGTTGCTGGTGCACCTGGCAACAGCGCAGCAAGTCATTCACATTGAGAACCGTCGTATGGCAGACACCACAGCTGGTTTGAGAGGTGATCTCACCTTTCAGGCCAATCTCGTGCAAAACCTCAATGACATTTTCCAGACCAACAACCTTGGGCAATTATGGTACAACAAGGGTAAGCATCAACTACTCAGCATAACAGCCTTTAACCTGACGGTTTTTAACGAGAACCGCATTGTAAATGACGGTTTTCAGCATTTGCGCTACACCTACAACCCCGGGAAAGGCATAGCACCGGAGGCATTTGCGCAGGTGCAATACAATGAGCTGATAAAAATCGGTTTCAGATCGCTCACTGGTGCGGGGGCCCGGTTTACTGTGATTGATAATGACAGCACCAAATCGAAACTCTTTGTGGGCCTCTCATACATGTACGAGTACGAAGAGGAAACCACCGGAAAACTGGTGCGTGCTCATCGGGCAAACCTCTATGCCAGTATTGGCTTTCCGATTGGGAAGTGGTTGAGTTTTGATGCCATTGGCTACTTCCAGCCCAATGTGGCAAAGCTGCATGATATCCGCGCCTCGGTTGAGGTATTGCTCGACGTATCAATCACCCGGCGCTTATCACTGATGATTGTGCACAGTTTGGTGTACGATGGAGAGCCACCCGAAGGGGTGCGCAACGTGTTTTACAATTTCCGGAATGGGTTGCGTTACCGCTTCTAGAAGGCGGTAGTGGGCGCTACATTCTTACGCAGCTTGATAATCCCAAGCCAATTGAACAGCTTGATAAACGGGTAGATGGGGTCAATTTCAAACCATCGGTAACCGAAGTTGGGGCGTCCGCCAAACTTGTGGTGGTTGTTGTGATATGACTCACCCAACATCAGAAAATCTACCGGAAGGAAGTTTTTCGATGTGTCAGACAGTTTAAAGTTAACGTATCCCACGCGGTGTGCAAACCAATTGATAATGGCACCGTGAAAGGGTCCCATCACAAAGTGAATCGGAAGCAGCAGAAACATCCACCAATGCGTAGCAAACATCACGTAAAACGCAACGTAGAACACACCCCAGCCAAGACGGGATATCCAGTTGTCTCCAAGCTTTTCCATGAGAGGCCAGTGGGGTAGATCGCGGAGATATTTGTCCTCAAGCTCCACCTTTTTGTGAAGTATGCTGTTGTAGATGTTCTTGGTTTTCCACATCATCTTAAAGAGGTTGCCGTCGTACTTTGGAGAGTGCGGGTCTTTTTCGGTATCGGCAAAAGCGTGGTGCAATCGGTGCATAGCCCCGTAAGTGTACGGGCTAAGGAAGGATGAGCCCTGAAAAACAAAACTCAGGGTGTAGAATACGCGCTCCCAGAATTTAGACATGGTAAACATGCGGTGCGCCGCGTAGCGGTGATGAAAAAACGTTTGTGTGAAGAGCGAAAGATACCAGTGCCCTACGAAAAATGCTAAAATGGCCATTGAATTTGTATTGAACTTAAATTGCTGCAGCGCCTGGTTTTTCGTTGAAATGGCACTGCAATGAACTACAAAGATAACACTTGTTCTGTATTCTGGTTTCAATTCCTTTGCGATTGATTTTTAGCACACACATAAACAGGTAGTTCGTGTTTTTTATCGCGAATGGGGCGGTTTCCGGTAAATCCCTGCGTCCTTGTTACTTTTGCGGTTGGAAATTTAACATCTAAAACCTGCTCTATCATGAAGTATCGCATCGAAAAAGACACCATCGGACCGGTTGAGGTTCCTGCAGACAAATATTGGGGCGCCCAAACAGAACGCTCGCGAAACAACTTTAAAATTGGCCCCTCGGCCAGTATGCCCCTGGAGATTGTGTATGGGTTTGCCTACCTGAAGAAAGCAGCGGCCCATGCCAACTGCGAGTTGGGTGTGCTGGAAGTGAAAAAGCGCGATTTGATTTCAGCCGTATGTGATGAGATACTGACCGGAAAGCTGGACGATCAGTTTCCATTGGTGGTATGGCAAACCGGCTCGGGGACGCAGAGCAATATGAATGTGAATGAGGTAGTGGCCAACCGTGCACATGTCATCAACGGCGGAGAACTTGGCCAGGGCGAAATGCCCCTGAAGGCCAACGACGATGTGAACAAATCGCAGTCGTCCAATGATACTTTTCCAACCGGTATGCACATTGCATGCTACAAGATGATTCTGGAGACCACCATTCCGGGAGTTGAGCAATTGCGCGATACGCTGAAGGCCAAGTCGGAGGAGCTGCGCGATGTGGTGAAAATTGGTCGTACGCACCTGATGGATGCTACCCCGCTTACGCTCGGTCAGGAATTTTCGGGTTACCTGTCACAGCTCAACCATGGTTTGAAAGCCCTGAAAAACACCTTACCGCACCTGTCGGAGTTGGCACTGGGCGGAACGGCGGTGGGCACGGGCATCAACACCCCTGCGGGCTATGCTGAACTGGTGGCAAAGAAAATCGCTGAATTCACCGGCCTGCCCTTTATTACGGCCGAGAATAAATTTGAGGCTCTGGCTGCCCATGATGCGATGGTAGAGACCCATGGCGCCTTGAAGCAACTGGCGGTTTCACTCAATAAAATTGCTAATGATATCCGTCTTTTGGCCAGCGGACCGCGTTCGGGTATCGGTGAGCTGATCATCCCCGCCAATGAACCGGGCTCATCCATTATGCCGGGTAAAGTGAATCCAACCCAGTGCGAAGCCCTGACCATGGTGTGTGCGCAGGTCATTGGCAATGATGTGGCGGTGAGTGTAGGCGGTACGCAGGGGCATTTTGAGTTGAATGTGTTTAAACCGATGATTGCCCGGAATGTGCTGGAGTCGGCAAGGTTGATTGGAGATGCTTGTGTGTCGTTTGAACAGCACTGCGCTTCGGGCATTGAGCCCAACCAGCAGCGGATAGACGAGTTGCTCAACAATTCGCTGATGCTCGTTACCGCCCTCAACACCAAAATTGGATACTACAAGGCGGCGGAGATTGCCAACAAGGCGCACACGGAGGGAACCACCCTGAAGGCAGCTGCATTGGCACTGGGCTATGTAACGGAAGCCGAGTACGACGAGTGGGTAGATCCGCGCAAGATGATTGGCACCAACGTTTAGGCTTTCTTTCCAGATTTTACCGGTAATCCCAGCCAATGGCCAAAGTTGCGCCAAAGGCTGAGCATGGCGGCAATTGCGAAGAAAACACCGGTTAGAATATCGGTGGTGGATGAGCTCCACCAATCCATACCCATGCGTATAAGAAGGAAATGGATGTACGACGAGGCGTCCACCACCAGACCCAGTTCCCGTCGCACATCATAGTGCCAGTCGGTGAGAAAGCAATAGCCCCAGCCGTAGAATGCACCGAGCAAAAACCACGAACCTGCCGTGAGCAGGATACAAGCCAGGTGCCAACGGCGCAGCCTGTAGGACATCCACCCCGTGAGGTTAAACACGATGACGATACCGTGAAACACAAAAAAGAACACGTTGAGAAAAGCGTACCAGGCCATGGCGGAGGTTTAGATCCGCTAAGTTAAGGGGCTTAGATGAAAGCGTCGCCTTTGTTGAGCTTCAGCTCGTTTACAATGTGCTTGATTTTTTGCTCTTCGCTCAGCGGACATACCATCAGCACATCGCCTGTGTCAATCACAATATGGTTCTCAAGCCCTTGTAAAACAATCAGTTTGTTGGTTGGCGCCTTAATCAGGTTGCCTGCTGAGTCGAGCAACATGAGTTTGCCACCCAGTGAGCCGTTGCCGCGGTCGTCTTTTTTCAGGTGGGTGTAAAGCGAGCCCCAGGTGCCTAGATCGCTCCAGCCAAAATCGCTGAGTACCACGTTTACATTTTCGGCTTTTTCGAGCACGCCGTAATCAATGGAGATGTTTTCGCAAACCGTGTAGATTTTTTCCAAACGAGCGCCCTCATCATCGGTGTTGATGGCGGGTGCAGCTTCACTGAACAATTCACTCAGTTCGTTCAAGTGTGTGTGCATGGCTTCCTGTATGGCACTCAGGCTCCAGATAAAAATGCCTGAATTCCAGTAAAAGTCACCACTTTTCAAAAATTGTTTGGCGATGTCCAGGTCGGGTTTTTCAGTAAAGGTTTTCACCTTGCGCACGCGGTTGTCGGGGTGGGCATCTTCGTCAATAAACTGAATGTATCCGTAGCCAGTGTCGGGTCTTGATGGTTTGATGCCCAGTGTGATGAGATTATTTTTGTTGGCGCAAAAATCAAGGGCCAGCAATATGGTTTCAGTAAAATCTTCCTCGCGGGTGATGAGGTGATCCGACGGAGCTACCACGACGCGGGCTTCGGGGTTTCTTGCAGCAATTTTCAGGTTGGCATAGGCAATGCAGGGAGCGGTGTTTCGCCGCATAGGCTCAAGAATGAGTTGTTCTTTTCGCAGCTCTGGGAGTTGCTCCTGCACCAGGTCAGCATACTCGCGATTGGTAACCACCATGATGTTTTCGGGTGGGCACACACGCAAAAAGCGCTGGTAGGTCATTTGGATCAGGGTTTGGCCGAGCCCCAGGATGTCGAGAAACTGTTTCGGGAAAGCCGTGCGGCTCATGGGCCAGAACCTGCTGCCGATTCCGCCGGCCATGATGACGCAGTAATTGTTGGGGTGCACCTGCTTATTATGGGTTTTCATGTGTTAAGGGGGTACAGTTGGAGTAGTGTGATGTGTAAGGATTCTACCAATTGTTGACGGGTGCGCAAAGGTATAAAGAATTGGCCCATTATCCGTGCAATGGAACCACCTCTGCAATGCCGCTTATCAGGTAAAAACGCTGGTTTTGCATATCGAGACAGCGGTATCGCTTTCGCAGCAGGGCTCCTTTTTCAAAAACGCGGTTGCCGTTGATTACAAAGCGGCTTTTCTCCGGGAGTTCCTCCAAAAGCACGGCCGGTTGCTCATCGTAATTGCGCAGCGCCCGCATCAGGTCGTGGTCTGCGCAACCCGATGCTGCCGGGCTTTGCAGGTGTCGCTGAACTGCGCGGGCAACATCTTCCGGAAAAATGTTCTTCTCCAGGGCCTCGCTCAATAATTCTCCAAAAATGGATTTCCACTCCTGGCCATGCGGGGCTATTTTTCGCCCGAAAGATTCGTAAGCGATAAGATGGGCAAACTCGTGCAGCGTTGTGATGTAGAAGGCGTAAGGGTTGAGGTTGCCGTTTACCGAGATGCGATGGCCATACCCTCCCTGCGGCGCGCGGTAATCGCCGTAACGGCTTGATCTTGGTCGGGAAATTCTGAATCGAACTTTGTAGTTGATAATCAGGTGGGCCAGCATGGGCGCTGCATGCTGCGGTACAAAAGGCGCCAGTTTTTGCGCCAGTTGCTGGCTTTTATCCGCGCTCATCGCTTTGCGGTTGAGTGCCTTCAGGTAGTTGTACCACTTTGGGGCAGTTGCATTTTTTGCGTTTTTGGGCCGCGCAGCCGTACGATGCCGCCATGGTGAGGGCCATTAAAAGAAGCACAAAAATCCTTTGCATGAAACAAAGATGGGCAGAAATCCTGAGACATCCCCGCTGTGCTGTGAAAAAATCAAAAGCTCTTTTGTAAAGGTATTCGAGCGAAGATGGTACTTTTATCGGGTCTTAAAAAAAGCCTTTTGCTACGACTGTTTCATCACATAGGAGAGTATTTTTTGATGGTAGTAGGGGTTTTCAGCAAACCCGAAAAGCTGCGTATATACTTGCAGCGCACGGTGGTGGAGATTGATAAAATCGGTATTTCATCACTGGGAATCGTGGCTCTAATGTCGCTCTTCATGGGTGCGGTTATTGCGCTGCAAACGGCCAGCAACATAGAAAGCCCTCTCATTCCGAGCTATACAGTGGGTTTTACCACACGGCAATCGGTCATTCTTGAGTTTTCGCCCACCATTATCTGCTTGATTCTGGCCGGAAAGGTGGGTAGCAACATCGCGTCTGAACTGGGTACCATGCGCATCAGCGAGCAGATAGATGCCCTCGACATCATGGGAATCAACTCGCGTGCGTACCTCATTGCCCCCAAAATTTTGGGCAGTATTTTCATCTTTCCATTCCTCATCGTAATCAGTATGTTCCTCGGTATTTTCGGTGGCTGGCTGGTATGCTCCCTGACCGGAATTATAGCTTCTCCCGACTTTGTTGAAGGGATTCTCCTTGATTTCAGGATGTTTCACGTGGTGTATGCGCTCATAAAAACGGTGCTTTTTGCGTTTATCATCACGTCCGTTTCCTCGTACCACGGCTATCATACGCGCGGAGGGGCCATTGCTGTTGGGCGGTCGAGCACCATGGCGGTGGTGTACAGCTCCATCCTGATTCTGATTGTGAATTACATCGTTACCCAAATTCTGTTGATTTGATTGAAGTTGAACATCTTTCGAAGTCGTTTGGCGATAACCACGTGCTCCAGGATATCAATTTCACTTTTGAGCCGGAAAAAGTGAACCTTATTATCGGGCAAAGTGGTTCGGGAAAATCGGTGCTTACCAAGTGCATGGTGGGCTTGCACCAACCCGATGAAGGTGAGGTGCGATTCAACGGACGAGCCATGGCCAAAATCAGCAACCAGGAGCGCACCGAAGTAAGAAAGGAAATAGGAATGCTATTTCAGGCAAGTGCATTGTTTGATTCGCTTACCGTGGAGGAGAATGTGATGTTCCCGTTGCAGATGTTCACCCAAATGAGCAAGGAGGAGATGCTCGACAGGGTGAATTTTTGCCTGAAGCGGGTGAATCTCGAAAACATCAATCACCTGTATCCGTCAGAAACCAGCGGTGGGATGCAAAAGCGTATCGGAATAGCCCGCGCCATTGCCATGAACCCGCGCTACCTCTTTTGCGACGAGCCCAACTCAGGCCTCGACCCCAAAACAGCTATCGTTATTGACAACCTCATTCACGAAATTACACACGAATTCGGAATGACATCGGTAGTCATTACCCACGATATGAACTCGGTGATGGAGATTGGCGAGAACATCATCTTTTTGTACAATGGGCAGTTGTGGTGGAAGGGTTCCAAGGAGGATATCCTGGCAACCGACAACCCTGAAATCAATGCCTTTGTGTACGCATCCAAGTTTATGCAGTCTATCAAGGAGGTGCATCAAAAAGGCCTGTAGAAGCTGAATTCTGACGTTTTCTGAATGCCACCATTTGTAGGCAAAAAAGGCCACCCCAACGGGGCGGCCTTTTCTATAGTTTTTGATGGATCGTGATTAGCGAATCATCACCTGTTTGGTTTCGTGCTTATCGTTAACCTTGATGCTGAAGGTGTAGGTTCCTGCAGCGAGGTTAGAGAAGTTGAGTTCATGACGGTAATCACCGGCACCCACAACACCGAGGTCATTGCTGTACACAATACGTCCGTTCATGTCGAACATGAACATCACCACACGGCTGTTGTCGAGCAGAGAATACTCTACAGTAGTGATACCGCGGGTTGGGTTGGGGAAGAGCTCGTAGATGCTCACTTTTTCGAGGCTGGCTACGCTGTTGGGCTCTTCAACCTCTTCAATCATAGACTCACAGAACTCCTCGCTCATACCGATACGCACCATGTAGGTAGAGGTGGTGTAGCAAGGGGCGCAAGATTGAGTCTCGAACTCAGCAATTACATAGCTTGAGAAGTCGGGAGAGGTACCGTTGATTCCCACATACACGGGTTCTGCCCCTCCAAAGTGGTGGAACATTGGGACGTACTCATCGCCGGGGAATACAGGAACTGCACCAGTTTCGATCCACAGGTAGGTAAAGTTGTTCCCACCTGAGCCATTCAGCATAGACTGTGTAACCGTACCGAGATCGGTGTTGGCCACAAAATCAAGACCGGTTGCTGAGAAAGCGCGAAGCTCAAAGTCGAAGAAAGCACCTATTTCGCTGTCATTGAACAGTGCTCCTCCAATACAGTGAATAGAACCGGCTTCGGTAAAGTAAAATCCGTTTCCGCCCCAGTACTCATCCAGACCCAGGTTTACGAACGCGCTCAAAGCCCCTCCGTCACGTGCAAATTCACCATCTGAAATTGCAAAAGTGCGGGTTGCTGAGTTGTTGCCGGGGTTTGCATCTTCCTGATCCTGATTGATGGTATAGGTGACGGTGTACGTTCCGGGGGTTGATGGTGGGGTGTAGGGGTCAAGTGTAAATGTGGCAATTTCACCCACAGGCATGTTCAAGCTACCAGAAGTCAAGGTAGTTTCGTAACCTGCACCGTCGCTCACAACAACTTCAAGGAATACACCGGTTTGCTCAGTGGCTCCAACATTGCTGGCGCTGGCACTGAACACGAGCGGACGAACCTGGTTGATGTCATACACGCTGTACTCGAGGTTGTCCCACATGTCTTCGGTCGGGTCATGAATGGAGTAAACGGGCGTACCTTCGAGAGCCATGTCGTCATCCGGTGGAATCTCGAGGGTAATATCGTCAATGGCCCAGAAGTAGTGAGAAGAGCTTCCTGTGGCGTTCCAAACGAATTTAATCAACACGTCGCTTTGGTTGGCTGCTGCTGCGGAGATATTCACGCTGTGCAGGTTGTTTTCGTTGTAATCATTGGCAGGCGTGTTGCCTGTTACGTTGTAGTCCGTCCAGGTTGCGCCGCCGTCATTACTTACAGATACCCAAACTTCGAACATTGCGGAACAACAATGACGGAACCAGTGCTCGAAGCTAAGCAGTACCGCCGGCTGATCAGAAAGGTCAATGGAAGGCGAAATAAGCTCGCCGGCCAGCGGGTCCTGATTGAACTGCTGAGGTGGACCGGGATTGATGCAGTTGAAGTCATCAGCGTGAAACAGCATAAAACCATTTTCGCGGGTGCTCATTTGGGCAGCTGCATCAGCACCTCCGCTCCAACAGGCGGCTTGAATCTGGGTGGTGTACTCCCATATATCACCATTTGCTCCGGCAGTGGTCCAGGTTCCGTTCGGGCCGTCAAAGCCATCGGCAAAATCTTCCGACCAAAGTACGTCGCGCTGTCCACTTTGAACAGGTTTTTCAACACGCTCTACAGGGGCTGCCTCTCTAAGGCCATACTCCTGTGCGGGCGATTCAGTTCTCGGTTGCTGAGCAACCACACTACCTGCCATGGCGAAACCAAGCAGGCCTAGGTAAACTTTTTTCATTTGCTACAGTTTTAGATTGATTAATGTTTGTAATCAAGGGTTTATCCGGTTTCTTGTAGGTCTCCGGGAGAGCCTCGGAATCCCAAATGTAGCTCTTTTTCACAAAATCATCATACAGCTTTTATCCTATGTGAAGCTTTTGTTCCCTATAAGGGGCTTTTGAACTGCAAGCTTGGTTAATAGTAAGGTGCGCTGACACGGGGTGGCCACAACCGCAACGGTTGCCCTATAGTATCCTGATTGGATTCAAAGTGTCCGT
>REDV01000114.1 GCA_007695365.1 Cryomorphaceae bacterium
AGGTCTTTTCCTGCAAGCGGGTGATTGGCATCGAGGTTTACTACCTGCTCGTTTACGTTGGTAACAGTAACGGGCATTTGACGGCCATCCTGTGTACTCATATTAAGACGCATTCCCGGTTCGGGCTTAATTTCAGCCGGAATTTCGTTGCGGGGAACTTCAAAGCGCAGGTCTTCGCGAACTTCGCCATAGGCTTCGTCACTGGGGATTTCAAATGTTTTGGTTTCAGCTACTGCCATTCCCATTACAGCCGACTCAAAGCCGGGAATGAGCTGACCCTGACCCATGGTAAATTCCAGGGGCTCGCGTCCTTCAGAGCTGTCGAATACTTCACCGTCATTTAATTTTCCGGTGTAATGCACCACTACGGTGTCTTGTTCTTTTACTTGTGACATAGATCTTTAATTTGCCACAAAAGTACTTATAATATCAGGAATAGCAGGGTGACTCAGGGCAAACGCTTTTAAAACTGTTTAGATTTAATAACAACAAAAAGTGATTTTGAATGAGAAGTCTCCCTTGCGTACTTCGCGCCTGCCATGCCGCAGGCAGGCCTTCCCTGCCCGCGGCAGGCGGGTTTGCGGTCCCTGCTAAGGGACTTGCGGTAAAAATTCTTAACCGCAAGGAACGCTACAGGAGGCGCAGCGAGCGCAAAGAAATTGAATATCAATTCTAAAGTGAAGTTCCAAAAAAAATTTGACACCATCCTGACACCTCTCAAGAGGTAAAGCCATCGGGAAGTATCTCCATTGGCAGCTTCTGGATTGATATTCTAAATGCGTTTGCCCCGCAGGGTGACCGCTGTTACAGTAGCGCACTCGGGCTATTCAGGAGGAACGGCTTTTTTGGCGGAGCGAGGTGGCCCGAGCAATCTTTCAAAGTCATCATGGTAAAGCACCTCCTTTTCGCGAAGCAAAGCGGCAATTTCATCCAGCTTTTCACGATTCTCCCGCAATAAATTTAAGCTGCGCTCATAGCATTGACGTATCAGCTCCCTTGCCTCCTGGTCAACCATTTTGGCGGTTTCTTCGGAGTATGGCTGGCGGAAACTGTATTCATTGGTCAGATCCTTAAATGAAAAGTGCCCTATCTTCTCATTCATGCCGTACAGTGTAATGATGGAGTATGCCAACTGGGTGGTGCGCTCCAGGTCGTTTTGGGCACCGGTTGAAACATCGTTGAACACCAACTCCTCGGCAGCCCTTCCACCCAAAGTCATGCATATAGTATCCATCAATTCATCTCGTGTGTAGAGGTTTTGTTCTCGGGGCAGGTATTGTGCAAATCCGAGTGCGGCTACCCCTCTGGGTATGATGGAAACTTTAATTAAGGGATGTGCGTGCTCAAGCAACCACCCACAAAGAGCATGACCGGTTTCGTGGTAGGCGATAATCTTCTTCTCATCGGCCGAAATGAGTTTGTTCTTTTTCTCCAGTCCACCCACTACGCGATCAATGGCCGAGATAAAGTCTTCCATTTCAACTTTGACTTTGTGCTTGCGCGCAGCATGAAGTGCCGCCTCGTTGCAGGTATTGGCAATTTCGGCTCCGGCAAAACCGGGGGTTTGCTGCGCAAGTTCTTTGGCGTCCACATCGTCACCAAGGGTAAGTTTTTTAAGGTGAACCTTGAATATCTGCTCACGACCGTTCATGTCGGGCTTGTCAATGTAGATGTGTCGGTCAAAACGGCCTGGTCGAGTGAGCGCAGGATCCAGCAAGTCGGGGCGATTGGTGGCGGCGAGAATCACCACGGTCTGATCGCTGTCAAAGCCGTCCATCTCTACCAGGAGCTGGTTCAGGGTATTCTCTCGCTCATCGTTGGTTTGCGATTGTGAGCGGCTTCGCGACCTTCCAATGGCTTCAATTTCGTCAATAAACACAATACAGGGTGCCTTTTCCTTGGCCTGCTTAAAGAGGTCGCGCACACGGGCGGCACCCACGCCCACAAACATTTCCACAAAATCTGACCCCGACAAAGTAAAGAAAGGCACCTTGGCTTCACCGGCCATGGCTTTGGCCATCAGCGTTTTTCCTGTTCCTGGAGGGCCTGTGAGTAAAACACCTTTGGGGATGCGCGCCCCAAGTGCCTTGTAGCGATCCTGGTTCTTGAGGAAATCCACTACCTCCATCACTTCTTCCTTGGCTTCGTCGAGCCCGGCCACATCGTCGAAACTCACTTTTATCTGATCCGACTCATCCACCAGTCGCGCTTTGGACTTGCTGACCTGGCTGAAGGGATGTCCGCCGGCACCTCCGGCACCACCACCTCCTCCCATCATTCCACCTGTAAAACGCCGGAAAATAAAGAGCCAAATGGCCACCAGAATGAGAATGGGCAGCATCCAGGCAAAGATGTTCAGGAACCAATTTTCGCGGGTTTCAAACCTGGGGCTTATTCGCTCTTCCTCGGGAATTCCTTCCTGGGCTTCGGCGAGTTGGTTCTGGAAAAAATCCATTGATCCAATGGTAAACTCGTAGTGCGGGCCCAAATTGGTTTGACCAAGCACATTCTCGCGCACGGATTCGTACCGGTCATCTTTGAGTGCATCTACCTTGATAAATACCTCAACCTTGTTGTCGTTCACCACCACAATCCGATCTACATCACCGCGGAGCAACATTTCGCTGCGGAAGGTGCGCCAGTCGGTTTCTTCGGTTCCGCCGCCGCCAAAAAAGATGTTCACCCCGAAAAACACCGCGAGGAGTAAGAGGTATATCCATAGCAACCTCATTCGAGGGCGTCGGGGCTGTTTGTCTTTTACGATGGGCATGGTAATTTCTTATTCTGGGTGGCCTCAAAAGTAGTGTTTCTCAATTTTCTCCGGAAAGGGCATTACCCTGAACCAACGGAGCAACGTAAGGCCAAACCGTTTTGGCCACGATGCGCTGGCCCTCGCGGTTGGGGTGAATGCCATCCGGCAAATTCAGGTGTGCTTCACCGGCCACTCCCTCGAGCAAAAAAGGAATCAGCGCCACTTGTTCGCTCGCTGCCACGTCGGAGAAAATCTTTTCAAAAGCTGCGCTGTACTCCTGCCCCATATTGGGAGGAACCATCATACCTGCAAGAACGATCTCTGCTTCGGGCTGTTTTGCGCGAACCACTGCAATGATATCGCGCAGGTTTCGGGCCGTTTCTTCCGTCGGTATTCCGCGCAAACCATCGTTCCCTCCCAGCTCCAGCACAAAAACATCTATACGCTGCTGCGATAACACCCATTCCACCCTGTTTTTTCCGGTTGCAGTAGTTTCCCCCGTAACGCCGGCGTTGATAACCCTAACCGGGGCCTCCAGCGAATCGAACCAATGCTGTAGTATGCCCGGAAAAGATTCATCGGGGTCGAGCCCGTAGCCCGCGGTGAGGCTGTTGCCGAAAAACAGAATCACTTTCTCATCTTTATCAACCTGTGTCATTTTAGTCGGTGCAGCGGGCTCCGTATCCCGGGGCGACGGAGGACTCTCACATGCCAGCAGCACACTTGCACTCAAAATCGGTATCCATCTGTTAAAAAACATCATCTTGCAGCTCATTTGGTTTTTCATCAAACATCTTTGCGTCCCACTGGTTCAAGTATCCAAAGAAACACTTTTAAAACAGATGACCACGCACCAGGCTATGCTCCGGGCCGAAAACCTGAGTAAACGTTTTCCCAGCGGAGGAAATGAAATTACCGTACTCGACAGCGTAACTTTTCAAGTGGATCGCGGGGAGACCTGCGCTATTGTGGGTCCCTCAGGAAGCGGTAAAACCACGCTTTTAGGCCTTTGTGCCGGACTCGACCAGGCTTCATCCGGAAGTGTGATGTTGCAAGGAACAGCGATGGAAAAACTGAGTGAAGACGAGCGTGCTGCCCTGCGCAGTGAGCGCGTAGGTTTTATTTTTCAGCAATTTAACCTGTTACCCGGACTCACTGCACTGGAGAATGTGATGGTTCCGATGGAGCTGCGAAAAATGGAGCGTGCCGCCCAAAGGGGCCGGGAACTACTGGCCGAAGTGGGTCTTGCCGACCGCGCACACCACTACCCTGTTCAATTGTCGGGAGGCGAGCAGCAGCGGGTGGCCATTGCCCGCGCCTATGCCAACAACCCCGCCATCCTTTTTGCTGATGAGCCTACGGGCAACCTCGACGAAGACACCGGTGCGCAGATTGAAGCATTGATTTTTGATCTGAACCGCGAGCATCAAACCACCCTTGTAGTGGTGACCCACGACATGGAGCTGGCCTCGCGCACATCGCACATCATCCGCCTTAAAGGTGGAAAAATTGTGGAGGAATCGTCCAAAACCGCCCAAAGCTGATGAGGCTCAGCTGGTATTTGAACATGGCCCTTCGCGATAGCAGAAGGCAACGCGGCCAATTGCTGCTTGTGGCAACCAGCATGATTTTGGGTGTGGCGGCATTGGTGGCCATTCAATCGTTTGGCGACAGCGTGCAACGCGAGCTGAACGACGAAGCCCGCAACCTGCTGGGTGCAGACATCGCAATAGAATCACGCGCACCCATCACGGAGGAAACGATGGCTTTTCTGGATTCATTGGGACTGGAAATCAGTCTTGAAATCAATTTTGGCTCTATGGTTCGGTTCTCCTCGGGCGATGGAACCCGTTTGGTAAACGTGCGGGCCATTGACGGAGGCTATCCTTTTTACGGTGAGATAGCCACCGAGCCGACGGGCGTGACTGCTGCCATGAAAGCGAAAAAACAGGCACTGGCAGGAGACGAACTGCTGCTGCAATTTGCGGCTCGACCCGGAGATACTCTGTTTGTGGGCTCCCTGCGCTTGCCTTTGGCAGGGAGAATTTCCTCGGTTTCGGGTCAATCGGGAATCACAGGCTCCGTGGCTCCACCGGTTTTTATTCCCTATTTCCTGGCAGAAGAGAGCGGACTGCTTCAAAAAGGCAGCAGAATCAATTACAGGTTGTATGGAAAATATCCCCGGGGGTTCGATGAATCTCTGTACGCTGCACTGATCAAGCCAAGGCTCGAATCACCTGATATCCGAACCGAGAATGTGGAAGAGCGCCGGAAGCGCACGGGCAGGTTGTTTAGTGATCTGACAGGCTACCTGAACCTCACTGCCCTGCTTGCCCTGCTGATTGGTTGTCTTGGTGTGGCCAGCGCCACGCATGTGTACATCCAGGGAAAAGTAAAATCGGTAGCCATCTTGCGATGTATAGGTGCGTCGGCAAAAGACGCCATGAATATTTACCTGATTCAGGTTGCGTTGGTTGCGCTGCTTGCATCGCTGGCAGGCGTCGTGGCCGGTGCGCTCCTGGTCAATGCCATCCCACTGCTCATCAACGAACTGCTGCCCTTTTCGGTGAACAGTAAACTGAGTATAAACGCCGTGATTCTGGCGGTGTTGGCGGGAGTAGGAACCACACTGCTCTTTGCAGCTCCGCCTTTGCTTCGCATCCGGAAAATCTCGCCATTGCAGGCCATTCGCAGCTCCGGGTCGCAGCAACTTCCGTCCGGAAACGTTTTGCTTACCATTCTGCTCACTGCATTGCTTCTGCTCTTTGCCGGTTGGCAACTGCGCAGTTGGTGGGGTGCCATCCTGTTTACCGCTGCCTGCCTCGGCTCGCTGGGACTGCTTGCGCTGGTTGCCCGAACCATGATGGTGCTTGTTCAAAAGTATTTTCCGCGCAAAGGCTCTTTTGTGCTGCGCCAGGCCCTGGGTAACCTCTACCGGCCCAACAACCAAACGCTGGTGCTGGTGGTCAGCATCGGGTTGGGCACGGCGCTGATCGCAACGCTGCTCATCAACCGGCAGCTTTTTCTTGACAAGATCGCCATCAGCGCCTCGGGTGAAGAGCAACCCAACATGGTGCTGTTTGATATTCAAACCGGGCAAATTGAACCTCTCGAAGCCCGGCTCGACTCATTCGGAATGCCTTTGATTGGCCGTGTGCCCATTGTGAACATGCGCCTGGCGGCCATCGGCAATCGAAAGGCTCATGAAATACTGGCAGACAGTACTTCCGATATTCCGCGGAGGGTCATCTCGCGCGAGTACAGGGTCACCTACAGGGATTCGCTGATTGACTCCGAAAAACTGGTAAAAGGAACATGGACCGGGCGTATAGAATCAGGGCAAGTACCGGTACCCATTTCCCTCGAAGAGCGTTTGGCCCGCGAAATGACAGTAGATGTGGGCGATCTCCTGACTTTTAACGTGCAGGGCGCCGAAATGCCGTGCGTTGTGGGAAGTATCCGAAAAGTTGATTTTCAGCGGGTACAGACCAATTTTGTGTTGCTTTTTCCCGCCGGGGTGCTTGAGCGTGCGCCGCAGTTTCACGTGGCGCTCACGCGCTTCGAAAGCACAGAGCAATCGGCCCGCTTTCAACAGTATATGGTGACTTCGTTTCCGAATATTTCCATTATTGATCTGAATCTCGTGCTCGATACCCTGGATACCATTACCACCAAAGCCGGATACATTATTCAGTTTATGGCCATCATTGGGCTGCTCACCGCTCTGGTAGTGCTGATAGGCGCTGTAAGGGCGGGCAAATACCAACGGATCAAAGACGGTGTGCTGCTTCGAACCATTGGGGCCAGCCGAAAGCAAATTCTACTGATTCAGTTTTGGGAGTACTTCATTTTAGGAAGCCTGGCGGCCTTTACCGGTTTGTTGATTGCCACCGTGGTAAGCGTGTTGCTGGCGAGCTATCCCTTTGACGAGTGGCTCTTTCCGCAGTGGACACCCCTGCTCTACCTGTGGCTGACCATTGTATTGGTTACCACCCTGATTGGAATGAGCAACAGTTTGCGCGTGGTGAAGCACCCTCCACTGGAGATACTGCGCTCAGACGCGCTTTCGTGATGACGACACCTGCTTTACCACCGGTTGGTCAAGGTGAAATTGAATGCGCTCTGTCATAACCGCTCCCATTTCATACACCATAAAGTGATTTCCGCCTTGAATAATCTCGGCTCCTTTAGCCCTGCCCGCTGGGAAAAGCGGGTCGCGTGAGCCGTGAAGGTGCACAAAATTCAAAGGCATCTGCTGGTTATCCCAATTCACGCAGGCATTGATGGCAAATTCCAGGTAGGCGGGCGTGCAGTTATTCAGCATTTCCAGAAAAAGGTCGCGCTGGGTAAGTGTTTGCCAGGGATAGACGGTATCTATCAATCCCGACAGGTTTTGAATCAACGAGCCACTAAAAAGGGCATTGAGCCGGGTGCGGGCCACCGTTTTCAGGTGGATGGGCAGTTCACTGCGGGTTTTTACAGTTGAAATGAGGATCATCTTTTCGGGTGAAACGTGCTTCTGCAACTCGATGGCCATCATCCCACCCATGGAGGTTCCGATCAAATAGAAAGGCTCATCGGGATCTATCAGCGGAACAAATTTCAGGGCATACTCCGCGAGGGTTTTACACTCTTCGGGCTCCATCCAGTTCAGGTAGTGCTCTTCTACCCCATCAAGGTGAATATTGGCGTACAATCGCTCGTCGGCACCCAGCCCCGGAAGAAAATAGACCTTTTTCATCAGCGGTAATCAGCGGGATTGAGCGATTCCACAAAACCGCGCGACTTCTCCATCAGCGGATACATCACTTCGTCTTCCGCGATATAGGGAACCTCTTTTCTGAAATCGCTGTGCAGCTCTTCAAGCGCCGGAGAAGTTTTGAGCGGTCGCCGCAAATCCAACGCCTGAGCGGCATTCATCATCTCAATGCCCAGCACCTGCGTTACGTTGCGCACTACCTGTACAGTCCGCACGGCTGCGTTGGCCCCCATGCTCACGTGGTCTTCCTGTCCGTTGGACGAGTCAATGGTATCCACCGAAGAAGGTGTACACAACTGCTTGTTTCTGCTCACGATGCTGGCTGCGGTGTACTGCGGAATCATGAACCCGGAGTTGAGTCCTGGTTTGGCCACCAGAAAAGCGGGTAAGCCGCGGGTGCCGCCAATCAGTTTGTAAACCCTGCGCTCACTGATGCTGCCCAACTCTGCACAAGCAATGGCGAGGTAATCGAGCGCGAGCGCCAGTGGCTGTCCGTGAAAATTTCCGGCGGAGATGATCTTGTTTTCCTCCGGGAAAATGGTTGGGTTATCGGTCACGGAATTTACTTCGCGCTCAAACACCGAAACCACGTGAGCCAGCGCATCGCGGGTTGCACCATGCACCTGCGGCATGCAGCGGAAGGAATACGGGTCCTGCACGTGGGTTTTGGGCTCTTGCTGCAAAGGACTGTTTTGAAGCCAAACGCGAACATTCTCTGCAACTTTCAACTGACCGGAGTGCGAACGAACCTTATGCACCGAGGCGTCAAATGGCTCCGGACGGCCGTTGTACACATCGAGCGAGAGGGCGCCCACCATGTCGGCCACCTCGCAGAGGCGAAGCGCCCGAAGGCAGCTCCACACTCCGAGGGCGCTCATAAACTGGGTTCCGTTCAGGAGGGCCAATCCCTCTTTGGATTTAAGCTGCAGTGGTTTCCAGCTCATGTGCTGCAAAAACGCCGCACCATCCATGCGCTGCCCTTTGAAGTCCACCTCCCCCATTCCAATCAGCGGAAGGCTCAGGTGCGCCAGCGGGGCAAGATCACCCGAAGCTCCGAGAGAGCCTTGCTCATAAATCACCGGCACGGCATCGGCGTTGTACATATCCAGGAGCCGCTGCACGGTTTGCTGCTGCACACCACTGTGGCCGTACAAAAGTCCTTTGGCCTTGAGCAGAAGCATCAGTTTGGCCAGATTCCGGTCAATGGGGTTGCCGGTTCCGCAGGCGTGAGATTTTACGAGGTTTTCCTGAAGCTGTGACAACTCATCCTGCCCAATGACTGTGTCGCACAATGAACCAAAACCCGTGTTGACGCCATATACGGGAGCTGCGTGGGTGCCCATGTGCGCGTCGAGGTAATCGCGGCATGCCTGCACTTTTTGCATGTCGGCGGGATCTGCCTGTACCTGACGTCCGGACAACAGAAGTTCACCTATTTCGCCCAGGGTCCAGTGCTGCGAAGAGAGTGTGTAAGTGCTCATGACGAAAAGAAGGCTACGAGGTCATTTACCGGCACTTCGGTTTGCTTGCCGGAATCCATGTTTTTGAAAGTGATGATGTTGGCCGCCATTTCATTTTCACCGGCCATGGCCACCCACGGCACGTTTCTGTCATTGGCGTATTTCATTTGCTTATTCATTTTGGCAGCCTCGGGATAAATCTCGGCGGGGATACCCGCACTGCGCAGGGTTTTCAGGTGGCGCATGGCGTAGCGACTTTCCGCGTCGCCAAAGTGGATGAAAAGGACTCTGGTACCGCGCCCCAGTTTTTCGGGAAAAAGGTTCAGGGCCAGCATCACATCATAGATGCGGTCGGCTCCGAAAGAAATACCGATGCCGGGCAGGTTGTCGCGTCCAAAAATGCTGGTAAGATCGTCGTAGCGCCCGCCGCCGCAAATGCTCCCTATTTGTACGCCGCCCGCCACCACCTCAAAGATGGCTCCGGTGTAGTAATCAAGTCCACGCGCAAGGGTTACATCAACCTCTACCCTGGCTTTGTTCAACCCGATTTCCGCGATGTGGCCCAGGACTTCCCGAAGCTCGGCAATACCTGCTTTGCCTGTTTCTGATTGTGCCAACAAACCGTCCAGCGTTTGCAGCAGCTCATCGTTTCCGCCCTGCATGGTGAGCAGCGGCTCGAGCACTGCCATGGCCGTGGCTGGAATTCCGCGGTCTGTCCATTCTTTCTTCACGCCGTCGGCCCCTATCTTATCGAGCTTGTCGAGGGCTACGGTCACGTTGATGATTTGATCGGCAATACCGGCCGTTTCGGCAATGCCGGTGAGGATTTTGCGGTTGTTGATTTTGATGGTGAAATCATGCAGCCCGAGTTCACTCAACACATCATCAAAAAGTTGAATCATTTCTACTTCGTAGAGCAGGGAGGTGCTTCCCACCACATCGGCGTCGCACTGGTAAAATTCGCGGTAACGGCCTTTTTGCGGACGGTCGGCGCGCCATACCGGCTGTATCTGGTAGCGCTTAAACGGAAAGCTCAGCTCGTTGAAGTGATTCACCACAAAGCGCGCAAAGGGTACGGTGAGGTCGTAGCGGAGGGCTTT
>REDV01000115.1 GCA_007695365.1 Cryomorphaceae bacterium
ACTAATGTCAATGACTGTTTTCAAGACAAGTGCAACGATGATAATGGATTTTATAGACAGACACTTTTAGCCATTCGATTTCGCCTTGGAGGCCTTCAAAATGTCTTCTTTTGAATCCTCCGTAAAGCCACTTTTCTCAGCGGTTTCTAGTTTTAACCGAATCCAGTCCACCTGTTTTTGCTGCTTGCGTGCCTGACGAATCAAGTCATTCACAAGCTCGCTTTTACTCGTGTATTCTTTGCTCTCAATTTGAGATTTGAGCCATTTATCGTTGGGCTCTGTCAATGAAATACTTTGTCTGGCCATCTTTTTTCTTTTGGTGTAAAGATACACCAAATTTGCATCACATCAAAGTGATTTCTTCAATTCAAAGTTTGCCGGCTAATCACTACATCCAACCTCCTCTGGGACTAAAATGAATTTTGATCAAAAAAAAAACCTACTCCACCACAAACTTCACCACCATGGCCTCGTTTTCATGGGGTCATGGGGTTGGGGAAGCGTTTGATTCCCGCTACCCCACTAGAAAAGATTGACTGCGTCGCATTTCATTTCTCGCGAGAGTCGGGGGGATAGACCCTGGGGGCGGTAAAACCCCAAAAAAACCCAGCACGCACCAAGATATCACGATTGAGGACTACCCCCGCTCCCGCGAGAATCCCTTCTCGTGGGCTATCGATCTATAAAAACAATTCCTATAAATTTATTGCCCCCTCATTCAATCCGAAGAAAAATGAATGGCTCTGTGAAAACCTACCACCCGAATGGACAATTGCGCCGCCATGATTTTTTCGAAGACCACGAATTTGCTAGCGGGACATGTTTCCCTTGTTTTTTTATGCTATCGAATAATTTGTGCCGGGTCCAGAACCAAATTTTTCAATGAGTTCTTTGGAGGTCAATTCAGCTAGCATTCTCTTTACTGTCGGGCTGGGAATATCAAGCTTTTTTGAAATTTCTCCGGATCTGCTACCAGGATGATCCGAGATATATACTAAAATTGATTTTTCTTTCGGAGACAGTTGTTGCTCAATCCCTTCGCTATCTAACTTAGCTTTCAGCTTAGTTACAATATTTGATAATGCATCGAAATAGAATGTAATCCAATCATTTATCACTTCATTAGGTCTTTGTGATTGGCAATTTCTAAGTACCCTATAGTACTCCGATTTTCTATGTTCGATTTCTTGTTCGAAGCTTACATACTGAATCCATTTATATCCATGTTTGAGTAACAGCAGTGTCGACAACAGTCGACTTAATCTCCCATTGCCGTCCTGAAATGGATGTATACTCACAAATTCGTAGCAAAAAATAGAGCACTTTACAAGTGGATGAGTTTCCTGGTCTGAATTAAACCATCTGATTAATGAACGCATTGCCTCTTCAGTCTCTATTCCTGGAGGAGTAGTTTTAAAGACAATTTGTTTGCTTCCGTCTGGTAGCGTAGCCTCAACACTGTTACTTTGTTGCTTATAATCTCCTTTATGCCATGCATCCTTTTGGCTATGCTTAAGAAGTTGATTGTGTAGGTTTTTTATCGCATTTTCGGTGATTGAAATGTTTTCATATGATTCAGATATGGTGTCCAATACATCAAAATAACCTGCCACTTCTTGAGAATCTCTGTCTACAAGATTTTCGATCTTAAGGTCTTTGAGAAGTATATCCACTTCCTGATCACTCATTTTTGAACCTTCAATGCGAGTTGAAGCTCCTACACTTCGTACAGTTGCTACAGATTTTAACTGCTTTAGACTTCTACCTTCTTTTTTCTCAATCGTAGCCCATTCTGCGTCATATCGATCGATCTTGCTGAGAATGGAGATGAGCCGCCAGTCAATACTTAACCTCAAAGTGTACACTGTTTCCATTGTCCCAAATTTAAGATAATAAATCAAATAATGATACGATATGATTCGAAATTATACGATCTCGATACGATATGTGTGATACGATATGATTCGAAACTATACGAACTTGATATGATTTCAATATAAAGCCCAACACATCGCTGAACCCCCGCAGTATGGTGTTGAATAATCCAATGGAGGAGCGATCGGAGGATTCCTCGTCTCGGGCTGCAATGTACTTTGATCAAGAACAACCTAACTCCACCACAAACTCCACCACCATGGCCTCGTTTTCATGGGGTCATGGGGTTGGGGAAGTGTTTGATTCAAGCCCCCCAACTCGTCCTCGTTTACAACGAGGATGAGCGAGTTAGCCGTTTTTAACGGCTCAAAATTAAAAGATACTGTCCCAAAAAAGTGTGTAAAGGCAAAGAGCCTTATCCCTTATCTTCAAGTGTGAAACAAGTGAACTCTCAAACAAGCATCAGGATTCTTTCAGCTCGCGGTTACACAGCGAAGTCAAAGACATGTAGTTTGGGGGATGAAGGTTGATAATTAGCCTTCCTCACTCATCCCAAAAGAAGAAATTCACAGCCGCTCTGTGTTTGTCGCTGCCCGGGGCGCGGCCCATAATGCGACCGCTGGCATCGCGCACCTGCCCGTCGTCGGAAATGCGGCCCAATATCCTGCCCGAGGCATCGCGCACCTCGCCGCTTTGGTTAATTCGCCCTACCATCCTGCCGCTGGCATCGCGAAAATCATCGCCCTGTACACGTAACTTGTTTCGACCCGAGGCATCGCGCACGTTGCCACTGTTGTCCACGCGGTATTGTTGTCGGCCGGAAGCGTCGCGGTACTGGTCGTTCTGCCAGGTACCCTGCAGTCGGCCCGAAGCGTCGCGCACTTGCTGGGCCATGGTGTCAAGAGAAAAAAGAAGCAGAAAAAGCATCAGAAAAGTTTTCATCGTTCCGAATTTTAAGGTTGCCTTAACGAACACAATTGCTATGCCTTTCCATCCCGATAAAATGCCATAAAATGGTAATTTCAGCGCATGAAAAGAAGCGCAATTTGTTTTTTGGGCTTGTGGCTCGCAGCGGGTTTGCAAGCCATCGCCCAACTGGTGGCCGGACCCATGCTGGGTTACGCCGAAATGACCGAAACCCTGATTTGGATTCAGGCTGAGCGCCCGGGTGTGGTGCAGCTCGAATACTGGCCGGAAGATCGGCCCGCGGATAAAGCCTTGCTCGAAGATCGTGTGGATATGCAGACCGAGGGCGTACACAAGTTTGTGCTGCGGCAACTCAAGCCCGGCACGCGCTATGTGTATCGCGTAGGCATGAACAGCCAGTGGCTCACTTTCGACTACCCGCTCACCTTTAAAACCCTCGATTTGTGGCAATACCGCACCGACCCTCCCGATTTCAAGCTGGTAACCGGAAGCTGCCACTACACCAACGAGGAGGAATTTGACCGTCCCGGCAGACCCTATGGCTCAGGGGCAGACATTTTTAGCAACATGGTAGCGCAAAACCCCGATATGATGCTATGGCTGGGCGACAATGTGTACCTGCGTGAACCCGACTGGAATACCTGGGGCGGCTTTGTTCATCGCTATACGCACGCCCGTTCACAACCCAACCTACAGCGTTTTCTGGCGGCCTGCAACCACTACGCCATTTGGGACGACCACGATTTCGGTCCGAATGACGCCAACGGAAGTTTTATTCACAAAGAACACGCGCTCAACGCTTTTAAACTTTTCTGGGGGAACCCCTCCTACGGGTTGCCGGACCTACCCTCCACCATCGGGCAATTTCGCTACCACGATGTGGAGTTTTTTCTGCTCGACAACCGCTACTACCGCACCGACTACACCCTGGAAACCATAGAGCACCAGATTCTGGGTAAAGAGCAGATTGACTGGTTGATTCAGGCGCTGAAATTCAGCCGGGCCAGCTTTAAGGTTGTGGCTGTGGGCGGACAGTTTCTCAACAGCGCAAAGGTGTACGAAAACCACGCAAACTACCCCAAAGAACGGCAGGAAATACTCGACAGACTGGCGAGAGAGGAGCTACACAACGTGGTTTTTCTCACCGGCGACAGGCACCACAGCGAGCTGAGCAAACTCGACCACAAAGGAGTGGTGATTCACGATTTTACCGTTTCACCGCTTACATCCGGCTTTTACGATCACGAAGAAGAAAACCTGCACCGCGTGGCCGACACCAAGTTTATCGGCAGAAATTTTGCGACCATTGACATCAGCGGAAAGCGTAACAAGCGCGTGATGAAACTCAGCCTTTACACGGATGACGGCGAGCTGCTTTGGGAGCACGAAATTCACCAGGTGGTGAAGAAGAAATAATTGGGAGCTTCTTTTTTGCACGAACAAACAACTATGAATAGAAGTATGCCTATATACTGTCGCTTCATCGCTTCACAATTTTGAACCCAAATTATGCAATAGGAGGAGCGATGAGCTCCGAACTACTTGCATTAGTTGGGTTAACCCCGATTAGAGAATCACTTTTTCAGTGCGGCGAAGCAAACTGTAAAAGATTGATTCTCTTTATCGAATATGCAAGAAGCGGAGCTTATTGCCTATTTTGGGTTGAATGTTCTTACTTCTTCATCACTTTTCAGTGCGAAAACATACAAACCGGGAGCGAGGTATGACACATCAACATTTCCGGACTTTCCGGTGATCATGTGCTGCGATACCTGAGCACCTGTTGAGCTAAAAATCTGCAACGTGGAGCTGTTTTTCCATTCAGACCACTCCACGCGCACTTGATCGTATGCAGGGTTGGGATATATATTTGCGCGGATAGATTCTTCATCATTTACTGAAGTGGTCATGCAAGGTTCTGCTTCAGTATTATAGGTATAAACCGTATAGGCAAAAACAGCATCGTCTGTGGGTTCTATTGGCCACCAGTATTCGTCAGTTCCATCTACAATATGATAGATGTAGCCGCTGAGAGTAGCACTCGTTTCGGAAAAAGAATCGATGGGTATATCCATGCCTTGTTTGACCATTTTAAAAGTTTGGCGTTTCTCATCGGCTTCAATTTTGCCCAGTTTGGAGCAACAGTTGAGAGTTTAGAGGGAATTTCTTTTCCCCTCAATACTCAATACTCTTGCTCAAAACTGTTCTTCTACGGCAACTCAATCACCTTCAATTTTGCCCAGTTTGGAGCAACAGTTGAGAGTTTAGAGGGAATTTCTTTTCCCCTCAATACTCAATACTCTTGCTCAAAACTGTTCTTCTACGGCAACCCAATCACCTGCTCGCCCGTGCCGTCAAAGTTCATCAGGACGATTTCGGATTTGTATACCACAATGTTGTGCCACCCATTGGAATATATTTCTTCCGGCGTAACCCTTTCAGCTACAATCTTAGAGCAATTATTGTTGATTGAAAAGTAATTGTAATACCGGGTACCACACCCTTCTCTTACTTTCGTTTTTTCTCCTGTTAACACATTGATGCGGGAAATATCACCCCCCCCTTGAGAAAACATCACTTCATCACTCATTGGTACCCAATGAAGGTCTCTCATACTTGGTTGAGGCGAAGCTGTATCAAAATTCAAAAGTTGCCACGAAACATTGTCCACTTCGATCCATGCTATCTGATGAGGATCAAAATTATTCGGTCGGTGAGTAATAATTCTGTTGTCTGCCGACCAATCTCCAAAATGGAATACTTCTCCCGGAATCACATCAATAATTTCACCGGATAAATCATACACTTCAATATTGCCGGTGTACTCCACAACATTATTGGAAATCCACGCCTGCCCATCGGGTCGCCATACCGGACGTTGAAACTTGCTGGATGTGGTTATCTGTAGCAGGCTGTCACCGTTGCTTTTGATTCGATAGACATTGTCGCCATTTCCACGAAACAATATCCAATCATTTTCATGCCATCGAGGTTGATAGAGGTAGGTCTGTCCGCTCAGAATACAATTACTTTCGCCGGTGGCCAGGTTGTGAATGCACATATCTGAGAAAGGGGAGCCCGACAATCTGTCGATATACAAAAACTCGTTGTTATTGTTGGGATTAAAATTGGGCATCATTTTACGGTAATCTGACCAAGCAATTAACCAGTTCAATGAGGTGTCCGGGGCAACAATAGGTAAACATTCTGAGCCATTCTCCACATCAGTAGAAGGTAGGGGCAAATCGGATGTTTCTTTCTTGCAAGCAAAAGAAATTAACCCAATCAAAATGACTATAATGACATATCGCATCATCGTTTTACAATTTTGAAGGTTCTTACTTCTTCATCACTTCGGAGCACGAAATAATACAACCCGGAAGAAAGTTGTGTAACCGGTATGGTCGCCGCGTTTCCAATAATAATATGCTGCGACACCAGCGCTCCTGTGGCATTGACTACTTGAAGTGTGGAAGTGCTTCTCCATTCAGACCACTCCACGAGCACATTATCGGATGCAGGGTTGGGATATATGTTTGCATATACAGATTCTTCTTCATTTATTGAGGTAGTCGTGCAGGGTGCTTCGTTTACTGTGGTTATCTTTTTCAGTCGCATCATTTCACTTTTGCCCTCAATACTCAATCCTCACGCTCTATACTGTCCTACGGCAGCTCAATCACCTCCTCGCCCGTGCCGTCAAAGTTCATAAGGACGATTTCGGATTTTTGGATCAAAAAATTGTAAAAACCATCTGTGAAAATGGTATCCGGCTGAATTCGCTCAGCAATTATTTGAGAGCAATCATTGCTGATACTGAAAAATCTATAATAACGACCACCGCAACCTTCTCTTACCTCAGTAATATTACCCGTGAAAATATTAATTTTCGAAATGCTTTCGTACAACTGAGAATACATTACATCATCACTCATAGGTATCCAATGCACATCTAGCGCTGGTTTGTGAGGCGAGTTGGTATCAAATGTAAGATCTTGCCAATTTAGATTACCAGCATCCGTCCATGTGAATTGATTTGACCCGCTATACCCTTTTGTGGTTACAATCCGATTGTCGGCTGACCAATCACCTCGTGTAACTTCTTCGCCTGGAATGACATCAATCTCAATACCCTCAAGATCAAAAATTTCGATATTTCCAGTAAACCCTGATGATTTTTCCGAAATCCATGCCTGACCATCAGGACGCCATATTGGTCGCAAAAATATACCTTGATCATTTACAGTAGATAAACTATCTCCATTTCCTTTGATTTTAAACACCACATTGGCATTACCTCTGAAAAGTACCCAGCCATTCGAATGCCAGCGAGGTTGCGTCAAAAATGTTTGCCCTTCCAAAATCACCTGAGTTTCGCCTGTGGATATGCTGTGGACACAAAGCTTCGCATAAGGTGATTGATAGATCTGATCGACATACAGAAACTCATCATTGTTGTTTGGATTGAAATGAGGCATCATATAACGTACATCCGACCATCCAAACAAAGTTTGTAACATCGAATCAGGAGAGCTGAACGATGGACAACCTAATGTATCGGCACCACCAGATTGATTTGTATTGTATTGAGTCGGTTTAATCTGTTCTTTCTTGCAAGCAAAAACAAAAACAATTAAACTTATCAAAATAGCATATCGCTTCATCGCTTCACAATTTTGAATGTTTTTACTTCTTCATCACTTTTCAGTGCGAAAACATACAAACCGGGAGCGAGGTGTGACACGTCAACATTACCGGATTTTCCGGTGATGATGTGCTGTGACACCTGGGCACCTGTTGAGCTGAAAATCTGCAACGTGGAGGTGTTTTTCCATTCGGACCACTCCACGCGCACCTGATCGTAAGCGGGATTGGGATATATGTTTGCATATACAGATTCTTCTTCATCTATTGAAGTGGAAATACATGGTTCAGCCGCGCGATCAACAGAATAAATGGTATAAGCAAATACAGCGTCATCCGTTGGTTCTATCGGCCACCAATACTCATTTGAACCATCTACAATATGATAGATGTAACCGCTAAGAGTAGCACTCGTTTCGGAAAAAGAATCAAAAGTTATATCGATGCCCTCTCCAGGCAACTCACCCGTGATCGGTGCCAGGTTAGAGGCAGCGTCGCGTTTCCAGTAATTGATTACTTCGGCATCACCGAGACTGTGAGTTGATGTAACGGTAACTTTATACCTGTCGCCTATATAATTACCCTGTGAAGGAAGCGATTGAGTAAGTGCTGATGGAAAAGCATATACATCCAATAACACATCTTCTTCGTCCAATACCATGCTCCCCGAAACAGATGTAACCCCCTCAAAATGTGTCACCATATAACACGGCAATTGCAGCTTTTCCAATATTTTCCCGGCATTCGGTCTGCCAAAACCAGATTCTTCATGATAACCTACAGGTAAAACATCATAATAATTTGGATCACTTCCTCCGTCGTTTGTCTGCATGATGGCCTCTATATCTTCCGGTGCCAATTTGTTAGGTGCATCAGAATGTAAATCCACATAGCTTTTCATTAAAGCGGCGATGCCCGCAATATGAGGAGCAGCAAATGAAGTGCCTGAATATCCACCCGGTGTAGTAGGCGTATAGCCGAATTCATTGTCAAATGCGAGGCTTTGATAAATGTCATAAACACCTGGCGCAATAAAATCTAAATTATTCCCATAAATGGAAAAGTCAGTAGCCCTATTGCCAGAATTATCGTTGGCACCTATCTTCAGAACCCATTCATCCCGAAATGATGCAGGATACATTAAAGCGTCTTCAGGCCACTGAGATTGAGTAGTGAAATTTCCACTTGTTGTGACCACCAACATTTCGTTTCTAAAGGCAAACTCTGTAGCCATTTTAAGAATATCGTGATTTCCCCAATGTTGCAAGCTCATGTTAACAATATCTAATCCAAGGCATATATTTGCATCTTGAGGATATGCGTAAAACGGAGGGGGATCAATATTCTCAGAACAAGCGGCTACATAAAGTGCCCTCGCCCACCAAATTGGCTGCCCAGGTCCTTGATTACCTATTTTCAAATCGTATAGTGATACCCCTCCTCCTTCACTCCTTTTCCCAGCAACTCCGGCAACCCCTAATCCATTATCTATCCGTGCAGATATTATACCGGCTACTGCGGTTCCGTGATGATATTCACTCACAATCTCTTCTTCTGTAAATTCTGAAATATATGGGGGCGGGTCGCCCGGCATGGTCATAGTGAAGTTTACACCTCCGGCAACATCCGAACCTTCAAATGATTCCGAGCCCGGATTGTCATGTAAATCTGCATGATTAAACTTTATACCTGAATCAATGACGCCTACTTTTATTTCCGGTGATCCCTCATCCTGATAACACCAAGCTTCAACAATATTTACATGAGCATCTGCAATGAGTGCGGTCGGCCCCAACCCTGCCTGATTGCCTGCCATATAATTCGGATCATCAGGCTCACATGCTGAAAAACCACCAAGGGTGTTAAATTGAGAAACTCTAATATACTTAGAACAAGACTTTAGTGAATCCAGTAGTAGACTATCATTCGAAGTTTCCGGGAGTTCTACCAACAAGATACTCCAAAACGCCGGAATCGGCACCGGCTTGCCCAATCGGCTTGTAGATACTGTGTCCCACGAATGACACTCGGGAAAAATTTTCGTGGCGATTTGTTTCGAAAAGTCAATGCCTGTTTTTTCATTAATGCAATTGATGGCAGATTGATCTACAAACTGTGCGAGTTCTGCAAACATAAAGTGATCGTGGTCAATTTTATCGAGCTTCATCAAATCGGGATGAAAACCAATGATCAACTCCTTATCTACCCGCCGAGGCACACCATTCTCGTAGAGATAATCACTCTCCTTGTGATGGTAATGGTATTTAAGCGCAAAGTATTTGTCTGCTCCTGTTTGTTGTGTTATTCCGTGGATATAAATGTTGTTTTCGTAAAGGGATAAACTATGTACGAGATGATCAGCGATGGAATCAGTACTGAAATTCTGCATAAACCGCATTTTGCCTTCCGGGCTATACCCGAGTGTGGTCACAAGAGTTCCGCTGTCGCGTTCACGCTCTCCGCAAACCACCAGCATACCATCCTCGTAAGCTATGCGCATGCCACGTGCGTTGTAGTGAGTGGGCACCGTATGTTGTTGCTTCGCCCATTCCTGTTCTCCCTGGTCGTCATATTTAATGGTTATGATATTACTTCCTCCTCCCGGCTTGGCAGTTGTACCAGTAACGTATACATTGCCCAACTCGTCAAGCGCAATGCTTCTGCCTTCATCGTCCATTCCATAGCCATCAAATTCATTGACCCAAACCAGTTCAAGGTCTTCATCAAGTTTGATGGTTTTGATATTGAATCCCTCATAAGCAGTGGCTACTTTTCCAGTCACATAAATATTTCCGACATTATCGGTTAGCAAATCATAGGGCTGGTCATAGCCTGTTTCTGTTGACTCTTCTCTTCGCACGGCAATTTCATTGCCATTGCTGTCGTAGAACACTGTGGCGATTTCGCCGTTGGTCCAATCGTTTCCGCTACCCCCGGTTACTGCTATCAATGTTCCACTGATCTTTACCGAAACAGCGCCGTCATACATGTTTTGATGGTCGTACCGGGCTTCCCATTGAAAATTCCCGGCTGATGAAAACTTAACCGTACAATAATCAACCAGAGTTCCTGTCCCTTCGCTTCCGCCGGTAACATAAATGTTGTCAGAAGCATCCACCGTAACTGAACTTGCGATATCGTGTCCGTTGGCCGCACCATCAAACAACTCGCTCCACAACAAAGTGCCGTCCTCATCATACTTCAATATGGTATAATCATGATTGTTGTTTTGCAGGTCGAAACTGGTGCCTACTACCACAATATCACCCGAATGATCAATAATCAGAGCCGTGCCATAATCATTGCCATCTGTAGGGTTGTTATATTCTTCTTCCCAAAGTATATCCCCGTGTCGGTCGTATTTTGTGAGTGTAAGGTTTGTGCCTTCGTTAGAGGTGGCTTTATTTCCGGTGATATACAGATTTCTTTGACTATCTACAACTGAAGCCGACCAGTCTACTACTTCTGGTAGACCGTTTATAGAAACCCAATTCTGGTTGAGGAAGGTTTGCGTTAAATCCTGTGCAATGATGGAAGTTGAAACAGCCACCAGCAGTGTGGTTACATAAGCTTTCATAGTGTTTGGATGTTGGTTCGTCGATAAAACTACCAATAATTTAATTACTAGCCAAACTGTATATCACATAACTACTTCATACTCCATCAAAAAAAAACAAAAATAGGATGCTTGCCGTTTTTCCTACTCTCAGCGCATAACCGCCTCACCCCAAATTTTCCGCGCAATACTTTGTGCCGCCCAGTTACCCAGTGGAAAATACAAGCCGAAAAAGAGCGTCATACCCAGCGTGAAATTGCGGATACCGAAAAAATGGTCGAGCAGATTGTTGGGATAGGCGTAAGACGTTTCGAGCCAATAGCCTAAAAACTCAAGTATGCCCATGGCAATGAGGCCATAGGCGTACTGCATGTGCCACGGCAGTTTGCGCAACAACAACGAAATAGGAATCATATAGAATACATAACAGGTAATCACCTGCCACCAATAGGTAAACCGGGCAATTTCGGCCCATTGCCCAAAGGCGTCCATCCCCATTCCCCACGAAAAGTACAGCACCACATATACAAGCAGCACCCGCCTGTCTACCGGCAAATGGGTTTTTACGTATTCTACAATCTGATTCATGGTTGTTGGGTTATGGCATATCCGCAATAATCACCGTGATGGCTGATGCTCACCGCATACGGCAGCAATGCCTGCCATCTGTACAGTTCCGGCACACCCCACGGATTCTTTCGCACTTCAATTTCTTCCCGGGCGTATCCCGCAAGCCTTGCCACGCGCTCTGTAAGCCGCGAGCGCACTTCCCATCCGGCATGCATGGGTGTGGTTAAGCAAAGTGCATGATCCGGAGTTTGATTGCCCGATTCATCCTGCCACGCCACGCAGTGCAGCACGTCGTCGGCGCGGTGTATTTCCGTCCGAAAAGTTTGTCCTCTTGTGTGCACACTACCTTTCAGCACACGATTGAAGCATGGAAGCTCAACACCCTCCCACTCACAATCAAAATCCCTGGGGTTCAGCAGGCGCTTGCCGTGTTGCCGGAAAGAGATTTTCCAGGCGGATTCTTTCATGGCCCAAAAAAGTGACAAAAGCCCTGGTCGGTCATCCGTATCGGCAGCGTGAAAGACACTTTGCTCATGAGCCGTGCAGATTTTTTCCGCGTAGCGATACAGCCGTGCGGCATCTCCCGAAAAGGAGCGCGAAAGCTGTATGACGTCGTTTCCTATCAAGCTCCGGTTTTTTCAATGATGATATCTACCGCGTCCTTCACGGTAAGCATTTTTTCTGCACTATCATCATCAATTTCAATATCAAAGGCTTCCTCGGCGTCGAGCACAATATCCACCAAATGCGCAGAGTTCACCTTCAGGTCGGTAAGCAGATCGGTGTCTTCGCTCACATGGGCAAAAGCCTCTTTGTTTTGCACGTAAGGCTCAATGATATTCTTCAGTTTTTCAATAACTTCTTCTCGGTTCATGGGCTTTTTTTAAGGGTGGAATCGGCGAAAGATAACACATGCGTTTACGTCGCCAAAGCCAAAACTCGACTTGGCAATGACTTCCACCTGGATGTGTTGATTGGCTTCTCTCACAAGTCGTTTGGGCGCTACACATGCAAGGATGTCGGGATGCGGCTCGCTGAGGTTGATGGTGGGGTGCAGAAATCCGCGGTACAACTGCAAAGCAACCGCCACCGACTCGATGGCACCGGCTGCACTCAGGCAATGCCCCGTCATGGATTTGAGGGCGTTGATGTAGGGAAAGTCATCGCCGGAACGATTCAGGGCTGCGCTCCAGTTTTTCACCTCCATAGTGTCGCCCATGGTTGAAGTGAGGTGCCCGTTGATGGCATCCACCTCCGTGGGGTTCACGTCGGCATCCTTCAGGGCCTGTGCGATACAGCGCTGCACGGCGTGAGCATTGGGCGCGGTCATGGTTCCGCCCTGTTGCTGCCCCCCTGCGTTGAGATGTCCACCGGTCACTTCGGCGTAAATGCGGGCTCCGCGTTGTAGGGCAGCGTCGAGATCTTCGAGCACGAGGGCCCCTGCTCCACTGCCCGGCACAAATCCGGCGGCATCCACGCTCATGGGGCATGAGCCTTTTTCGGGGTGCTCGTTGCTGCGGCGGTTCAGCACGCGCATGGAGTCGAAACCACCCCACACATACGGCCCGGAAGCATCGCATCCTCCCACAATCATGCGGGTTGCCAGTCCGGAGCGGATGCGGTGCGCACCCAACAGGATGGCTTCGGTGCCGGTGCTGCACGCCGACGAGTTGGTGCTCACCATGTTTCCGAGGCCCAGCATTCCACCCAAATGAGCCGAAATACCGCTGCTCATGGTTTGCTCAATGAGCGTGCTGCCCAGGCGCTTTACATTGCCCTCATCGGTTTTGTAGATGCCCTCACGAATCACGTCGATGCCCGCCAGGCCCGCTCCAAAAATGCAGCCGCTGTCCCAATCGGGCTCAGCGTCGGGGTTTGCGGGTAGTTCCAGACCGGCATCGCGCCAGGCATCAAGGCCCGCCACACAGCCGTAAATGATTCCGCTGGCTTTGATCTGACGCATTTGCAGCTCGGTAAAATACCGGGTTAAATCCACCCCATCGATGGGCGGAACTCCCCCGATGCGACAGGCAAAATGGAGTTTTTCCAGTTCAGGAAGGTAGCGCACTCCCGATTTTCCATGGCGAATGGCCTGCTCGAAATCCGCAAGACCGATTCCGTTGGGTGCAACCACCCCCATTCCGGTTATGACTACGCGCTTTTTCATTTCATCATTCCGCTTAACACTCCGCGACAAGCCACGCCGTTTTTTCCGCGAAGCTCTACCCTGCTTTTGATTTTACCGAGTCTGAAATACTGAAGCTCCGTTTGCACGTGCACCAGCTCTCCGGGATAGACCGGTTGCAGAAAATCCACTTCCGACGAAGAAAAAGCCACCTGCTGCGGAAGCTCCTTTCCGGCCTGATTCAACAGGTAAATACCGTGGGCCACGAGGCCAATCTGTGCCATGCACTCCAGCAAGATCACGCCGGGCGTCACAGGGTGCCCGATAAAATGTCCGGCGTAGAAAAACTCATCCGGACGAAAGGTGTATTGCCCGCAAATAGACTGCTCCGAAACCTGCGTAATGCCATCCACAAAGAGGAAAGGACGGCGGTAAGGGAGTTTTGCTATGATTTCGGTTCCTTTCATGCGCTGATGCTTTCTCCGCCATCTACGGGGATGATGGCGCCGTTGATCCAATCTGCCTCATCGCGGCAGAGCAGAGATACCACCTGTGCCACGTCGTTCGGCCGCGTGAGCCTTCCGAGGGGGTTTCTTCGTTGTGCCGCCTCCATCATTTCGGCACTACCCGGAATCATGCGCAACGAGGGCGTATCGGTAACACCGGGCTGCAGTACGTTGGTTCGCAAGCCGGTTGGGGCAAGCTCCAGCGCCATCTGTCGGCCCAGTGATTCGAGGGTGCTTTTGGCGGCTGCCACAGCCCCGTACCCTTTCCATGCGCGGGTGCTTCCTTCGCTGGTAAGGCCGATATTTCGAGCGGAGTCAGCAAACAAGCCGCGCTCCATGCAGGCCATCGTCCAACGGTGCCAGCTCAGGGCCATGGCGTCGAGGGTGAGCACAAAGTCATCTGTGGCGAGTTGAGGATTGTTGCTTTCGTATAGCGACTTGAGGTTACCCCGGGCCACGGCGTGCATCAATAGCCGGATTTTCTCCCCCTCGCCCAAAGCTTCCGAAAATTCATCGAGTATTTGCTGCATAGATGCGAACTCTATGGCGTCGGCGTTGAAAGTAAGCACACGAACACCATGTTCGCGCATGGTTTCCCACTCCGGTTCAAGCTCTCTGACACGCGCACGGCGATCGCGGTGAACGACGCAAAGGTTGATACCCTCAGAGGCGAGCTGATGCGCCACCGCCAGCCCTATACCACTCGACGCTCCGAGCAATACAGCCCAGTAACCGCGTTCATGATATGTTGGCTCTTTTACCACTTCAACAAAACCCTTTGTGCGCTGAAGCCCGGACCGAAACTAAGCATCAAACCGATGTCTCCATTCGGGATTTGGCGTTTCATGTAGGCCTCTAACACGTATAACACCGTGGCGCTACTCATGTTTCCATAGTCGCGCAACACCTGGCGCGTAACGTCAATGTTCTTGCCCATAGCATGAAGCAGTTCTTCGGTGATTTTTACAATTTTCTTCCCGCCCGGGTGGAAGATAAAATGCTCAATATCCTGCGGAGTGAGCCCGTGACGCTCCAGAAACGGAAGGAGAATCTGTCCGAAATGCGCTTCAATCTTCTCGGGCACATGCGGGTCCAGCACCATTTGCAAACCCGTGTTTCGCAGTCTGAAGCCCATCATTTCAATCTCGTCGTAAAAGTGGTACATCTCCGCGTCGAGGATGGTTGGGCCTTCTTCGTTGGCAGAGCTGAGGATGGTACAGGCCACGCCATCGCCAAAAATAGCTGCACTCACCATGTTGGTCATGCTGAAATCGCGGTGCTGAAAAGTAGCCGTAGGCGACTCAAAAGCAATGACCGCCGCCCTTAAACCGGGGTGCGCTTTCAGAAATCTGTACGCGTAGATGATGCCCGAAACGCCCGCTGCGCAACCCATTTCGGTTACGGGTAAGCGCAGCACATCCCGCCGCATGCGGAGCTTGTTGATGAGAAAGGCATCCACCGAAGGGATCATAAAGCTGGTGCAGCTCACGGTGATGATTACATCAATATCAGTGGCCTGGAGGTTAGCTTTCTGAAGGGCTTTGACGAGTGCTGCTTCACACAATTCCACGCTTTTCTCCACAAAAAAGTCATTCTTCTCCTCGAAACTGGTCTCGGTAAACACGTCGTCAATATCCATGATACCGTAGCGTTTGTCCACCTCGGCATACTTGAAAATGCGCATCACCTTGTCGCGAAAACGCTGGGGCTGATCCGCCAGCCAGCGCTCAACATACGGAAGAATGTTGGCTGTTGTGCGGCTGTAAGGAGGCAGGTGACTTGCTGCAGACAATATGCGGACGGCTGGATTACTCATGTCCGGGCATTAATTCGTAACGAAAGGCCCACCGCCATCGGAGGTGGATGCGTGTATATCCGGCAGTACGGCAAAAGTCGAGAAGTTCATTGCGCGCGAATCCTTTGCGCACCGACAACGCGCCGTCGTAGCGGGCCATTGCGGGCGCAGCAGTAAACAATGCAAACAAGCGAAAAAGCAGCCAGGCCATGGGTGAGCGGTGTAAGTCGTTAATCAACACGTGTACTTTGCTTTTGTTCCACAAACTGAGTAACCGCCTGATTTGTTCGTCGCTCAGGTGATGTAAAAATAAGCTGCAAACCACAATGTCGTATGAGGCGTAATCAAAATCGGAATCCAACGCATCACTGCATACAAATCTCACCTCTGTATCAGCCAAAAGACGCTGTGCTTCGGCGATAGAACCCGAACTTATATCCAAGCCCGTAAATTCACATTTCCAGTTTTTTAGTTTTTTATTGCTCAACAAATACTTTAACTGATATCCGGCCCCACAACCTACATCGAGAATACGCGCCTTGCTACCCTCCGGGAAGGCTTGCAGGAGTTTGAGCAGTCCGTTTTGGATGACACGGTAACCACCCAGCGTGCGATGGGTAAAGTCAATGTACTTTACGGTGCGTGCTACTTCCGCAGGATCGGCGTCGGAGGCGTCCATTCTCTCAGGAAGCGTTGCGCGTTGTGCAAAGGATGGCATCATGCAGCGGAAGGTACGACGATAATCTGACGAAACCACGGTGTGCGCCGAACCGACGCGCCGGGCATGTCTGCGAGCAAAGGTTCCACCTCCCCTGTGCGGTAGGCGCGGCGGATGGCTAGCAGCCCATCAGAACGTGTAGTGCCCCGCGGAAAAGCTATCGCCGAGAACAGGTAGAACAAACCGTAGCTCAAGCGACTCCTTCTAAGCTCGCTGAACACCATGCCATGCGATACGTTTTTCTGCCATCGTGAAAGCACATGGCTCCATTCATCTTTATTCAAGCGATACATGAAGTGAGAGGATATTAATAGCTGGCATTTTGGCATTTCAATTGGGTCATCAAACACACTTTCCTTTATCCAGGAGAAGGACTGCGGGTTGCAAACCGAGTGTTTCGCGAGCTGAATCATGTTCGGATTCTGATCGATGCCGGTGAACCGCACCGTATAGCCTTGCTTTTGGAGTCGCTGCTGAAGGTGGCACATCAAATCCCCTCCTCCGCAGCCCACATCCACAATGTGTATCTCCGCGTTTTTGGGGAGCTCCTGCACAATTTTCAGCACGGCACGCCGGGTTTGGCGGTAGTTACCAAACCAGCGGTTGATCCACCTGAAATGGCGTACCACACGCTGTAATTCCTCGCCCGAAAAAGAGGGATCATCAATGCGTTCGTCGTGCTCAAGGCGTTGGGATAAATCAGGCCAGAACAGGTTCTCCATGTGTTTTTTTGATGATGGAAGTAACCACTGAAGGCATCAGCTTTGCCGCTCCCAATGCCATGTTCGCAACAGCCGGCTGACCAAACAGCCACTGCAGGCGATTTCCCCAGGCAAGTCGCGATTTGAATTGCTTGTTCCAATAAGCAGCGTATTGCTTTTGCAAGGCTTCCGGCCGCGCGCGCACCGCCAAACCTTCCGCAAGCTGCTCACCCAGCACATAGCCGGCGGTAATTGCCATGGCCATGCCGTTGCCGCACAGCGGACTGATCATACCCGCTGCGTCGCCGGCCATAAAAACACCGTTTTGCACGGGCTCGCCGCTTCCCATGGTAAAATTGGAGATGGCCATGGGGCGCGGAAAAACATCAATAGCTTCGGTGAGTACTCTGCGAAGGTGAGGGTTTTGATGCAACACACGCTCTTCGAATTCCGGCAACCCACCGGCCTTGTGCACATCGGCAGCCCGGGCCAGGTAGCAAATGTTAACAAGGTTGTTTTCTACCCGCGACACTCCGCAATAGCCACCTTTGAAATTGTGCAGCGCTACAAGGTCGTCGGGGAAAGCAAGTTCTACATGGCGTTTCACGCCCACAAAGGGACTTCGTGAGGGAGTACCCGGACCTCCTGCAGTGCGCAGATTGCTGGTTTTTCCAAAAGCTCCAACCACGTATTTGCAACGCAGGGTAGATTGTCCGGTCTGCACCTCATAGCCTTCATCGAGCGGCTGCACTTTAAGGGCCTGCACGCCGAGGCGGACATCCACTCCAAGAGCCCTTGCGCGCTCCGAAAACTGAAAATCCAGCTCGTAGCGACTCAGACTAAAGGCTCCGAGCGGCAATTTAGACTCCAGGAAAGTTCCCGAGGGCGCGCTCAGCATCATGCGTTTCATGGCCAGCGCACCAAAGTCAAACGGATTGAAACCAAACTTCTTCAGAATGGGGAGCACCTCATTGGAAACATACTCGCCACAAACCTTGTGTCGGGGGTACTTTTTCTTTTCGATCAGCACCACACTTCGTCCGCGAAGGGCAAGACTGCATGCCGCCGAGAGTCCGGCCAGACCGCCCCCCAACACAACCACGTCGGTAAATATGTCTTGATTTTCTGCGTTTTTCACGTTGAGCAAATGCTGCTACAAAGGTACAACAGCAATTGAATGCTCAGGTTTGGCAGCCGATTCTGAAAGGTGAAGAAACCTTAATTTCCGTCTGTCGGTACAGTCACTAATTAAGGTGAAAAACGTGCAGCGGGTCTATGTACTGGTCGCTGTCGAGCAAGCTTTCCAGTGCGCGGAAATACTGCGAGTCGTTGTCAATCTGCACCCCTTCTTCCACGAAGAAATCACCCAAAGCGTACACGCGTATTTTGCGTGATTCCACGATTTTTTCATCCAGAAACATTCCGTAGTCTCTCAGCAGGCGCTGTTTATCGTGAAAGTTGAGAATATTGTATTCGAGTGCAGTCATGTTTTTCTGTTGTTCGTGGGTCAAAAATAGTCTTTCATCGAACATATGTCAAGTTTAATCTGCCAAAAAATGCTTTTGGGAGAATCCTCAGTCATATTAAAGGAGAAGTGCATTTTTGAATATGCCCGCTGAACATCCTGACTTAGGTCATTGTTTACACTGGTTGGAAAGTCTTACCTTTAAAGCCCAATTCAGAAAGATGGAAGAACAGGAAAAATTAGCACGATTTCAGGAGAGGATTGACTCTGGTCAGAAGATTGAGCCGAAAGACTGGATGCCTGAACGATACCGCAAACAGCTCACGCGTATGATTTCGCAACACGCGCACTCGGAGATTGTGGGCATGTTACCGGAGGGAAACTGGATTACCCGCGCGCCGAGTTTGCGCAGGAAAGTTGCCCTACTTGCCAAGGTGCAGGATGAAGCGGGTCACGGCCTCTACCTGTACAGTGCGGTGGAGACCCTCGGTGTAACCCGTGAGGATGTCATCAACGAATACCTCGAGGGCCGCGCCAAATACTCGTCTATTTTCAACTACCCCACCCTTACCTGGGCCGATATAGGCGCCATTGGCTGGTTGGTGGATGGTGCTGCCATCATCAACCAAACGATGCTTGCACGGGGCTCCTACGGGCCTTACAGCCGGGCCATGGTGCGTATCTGCAAGGAAGAGAGTTTCCACAACCGCCAGGGTTACGAAATTATCTACACCCTTGCGCAGGGCACGCCCGAGCAGAAAAAGATGGCGCAGGATGCCTTAAACCGCTGGTGGCAGCCAGCCATTCAGATGGTTGGCCCGCCCGACGACAATTCGCCCAACTCGGCCGAAACCATGCGCTGGCAAATCAAGGTGGAGAGCAACGATGTAATTCGCCAGCGCTTTATTGACCGCACGGTGCCTCAAGCGCACGCAGCGGGCCTCACCATACCCGACGACCAGTTGAAATTCAACGAAGAAACCGGCCACTGGGAAACCGGCCCGATTGATTGGGACGAGTTCTGGCGCGTGGTGAAGGGCAACGGCCCCTGCAACCGAAAGCGCATTCAGGACCGCATCAATGCCGAGCGCGAAGGTCAATGGGTGCTTGAAGCTGCCGCGGCCTACGCCAAAAAACAAGGTAAAAAACAACTTACACTAACCGAGTAAAACCGCTTACATGTCACACATTAAAGAAGGTTCCCACGGCATTCTGTGGGAAGTGTTTATTCAATCCAAACCCGGCATTCCGCATAAGCACGCCGGTAATGTTCACGCGCACCACGCTGAAGAAGCCCTGACCAATGCCCGGGATGTTTATACCCGGCGGATGGAAGGCGTGAGTATCTGGGTGATTCCCGCCAATCTTGTAACCGCATCAGCCGGCGAGGACAGCGACGCGTTTTTCGATCCCGCCGAAGACAAAGTGTACCGTCATCCAACCTTCTACACCGTGCCCGAAGGGGTAAAATACCTGTAAGCATGACCTCCAAAGAAGCACTTTTCAACTATGTTCTGAAGCTGGGTGACTCCAGCCTGATTATGGGTCACCGCTTGTCTGAGTGGACAGCCCACGGCCCTGTACTGGAGCACGATATAGCCCTGACCAATATTGCGCTTGACCACATCGGGCAGGCGCGAATGCTGCTCACCTACGCCGGTGAGCTTGAGGATAAGGGTCGTACGGAAGATGACCTTGCCTATTGGCGCGACGCATCGCAGTATCGCAATTCGTTGCTATGTGAACTGCCCAACGGCGATTTCGGGCAAACGATTGTGAAGATGTTCCTCTTTGACGCTTTTCAGGTTGAACTGCACGAGGCCCTTTCGCAATCTCCCGACGAGCAACTCAAAGCCATTGCTGTAAAGTCGCTGAAAGAATCGAAATACCATTTGCGTTACAGCCGCGATTGGGTGTTTCGCCTTGGTGACGGCACCGAAGAGAGCAAAATTCGCATCGCCAATGGCCTCGAAACTGTGTGGATGTATTTCGGCGACTTGTTTGAGCCTGCCCAAGGCGAGGATGTTCTTGAAGCTGAAAAAGTCATTCCAGATACTTCTGCACTTCGGCTTCGTGTAGAGCAAACCATTCGCGACACGTTTACGCAGGCCACCCTTGCTCTGCCCGATTTTGACGCAGTAATGCAGGAAGGAAGCCAGCGAGGCATTCACACGGAAGATCTGAGCTACATTCTGTCGGAAATGCAGTCTGTAACACGCATGCATCCCGGAGCAACATGGTAAAGAGCCCTGCCACCGAAAAAGCATGGGAGGTTCTGGAAGAAGTGAAGGACCCTGAAATTCCGGTGCTCTCGGTGGTGGATATGGGTATTGTGAGGAGTATTGAGGATCTTCCTGATGGAATGAAAGTCACCATTACCCCTACTTACAGCGGCTGCCCGGCCATGGAGGTGATTGAGAACGAAATTCGCCAGGCGCTTCAGGAACAGGGATTCAACAACGTTTCGGTTCGTTCGGTATTGCATCCTGCGTGGACTACCGACTGGATGTCTGAGAGCGGAAAGCAAAAACTGCTGGAATACGGTATTTCGCCGCCCCAGCATTCAACGGTTGACAAAAGCATTCTCACCGGAGAAGCCAAAGAGGTGATCTGCCCCAACTGCCGAAGTGTTAACACGCGTATGCAAAGCCAGTTTGGCTCCACACCATGCAAGGCCCTATACATCTGCAACGATTGCCTGGAGCCTTTTGACTACTTTAAGTGCATTTGAGCTGGGCCAAGGTGTCAGGCACTCCGTTTCTTCCACCATTCCGAAACCTTCTCTGACAACCGGCTCAACCAGCCCGGGGCCTGATTCAGTTTGTCTTTCTCTCCCGTACCGAGCACATAAGCGTAGGGCTCAAGGCCGTGAATATTGGCCAGAATCTCTTTGAGAATGGCCACCAGCGGAATAAACACAATCATGCCTATTACACCCCAAAGGGACGCTCCGAGAAACAAGGTAAGCAGCGTAACCATTGGATTGAGTTTGAGATTGCGCCCCACGATGTTGGGGGTTATAAGGTAGCTCTCGGCCGTTTGAATGACCACAAAAGCCATCACCACAGCAAAAGGATAAAACAGCGAATCCATGGTTACGAGTGAATACAGTGCAGGCAACAGCGAGCCCACCAGGGGTCCTACAAAGGGAATAATGTTGAGCATGGCCGCAAAGGCTGCAAACAACAGGGCGTGCTCTATCCCTAAAGCATTTAAGGCGATGCTGTTGAGCACAAACAGGATACAAATCACGTAGAACATCCCCACGATGTAGCTTTGAATGATACCGGAGATACTTGGGATGATTTCGCGGATACTCTTTTTGTCTGATGGGGTAGCGTCCGGTGCGGGGCTGGCATTTTCCATGACCCGGATGATAAAATTTCGAAAAACATCGCGGTAAATCAGAATCAGAATGATGTACACCGGAATGATAACCAGAAAAGTAAAACTGCTTACAAAGCCACTGATACCCTGAAAGATGCTTCCCATATTCTCTTCAACGAGTACGTAAAGGTCGTCGGAAGACCAGTCTGACATGGATTCCTGCAAGGGGCCCGGAAGCGAGGAACGCAGAGAGAGCAGGCGCTCAGAAATATTATCTATATCGCGGCCAAAGCGCCGGATCTGAGTGCCAAAAAGGGTAAGGATACCTCCAATAATCATGGTAATAGACAGCAGCGCGGTGATGGCCGCCAGCGGTGTGGGAAAGCGCCATTTTTCCAGTTGACGCACCATGGGCAGAAGCAAAAAGGCGAGAAAAAAGGAGATGAGTAAGGGAATGATAATCTGCTTTCCGATAATCATCAAATGCCCCAGCGCGATGGTAAACACGAGGAATACCGTAACGCGCATCAAACTTTTGAAATTGAGGTCTTGCATAGCTATGCTCGTGGAGTAACAAAAGCGAAAGTACGGATTTGAGGGAGATGGGGGTGCATGGGGGTCTCTGTCTGGACCCGCTACATTTGCATGACTTAACTCCGTGTCCATACAAATGTAGCAGGTCCAGCATTTCATGTTGCGGGAGACATTCGACCCCTTCGGGGTCGCACCTCTATCTTTGTTGCGTTCTCTCTTCAGACATTTGACCCTCTCAGGGTATATGCCGAATCGTAGCGGTTATCACCAATCAGAGTCGCAGCCGGGTGATGCTCTGATTGACGTGCACAAGTTTTGATTGAGTTTTTGTTTCTGGTTATTAGTGTTTTGTCACTTCGACCGTAGCAACGACGGCAGGAGCTGCGTAGCGGAGCAATCTATTATGAGACATGGTGCGAACTGAATGAGATTTCTCTCCCGAAATTCTTCGGGGCAGGCTACTTCGGGCCTCGTTCCTCAGCTCTCCGGTCGAAATGATAAGGGGGTGTGATTGTGGTGTGTGATTGACTTTTTAATTTTTGTCAC
>REDV01000116.1 GCA_007695365.1 Cryomorphaceae bacterium
GATAAATATGATTTTTATGGGTGATTATTAAGGCGCCGCAAGATAGCAAATCTTTGCTTTGCCATGCAGGAGATGCAAGACTTTAGAAAGCTTTAACAATCAAATTTCGCAGCGGTTCTTTTTGCTGCTAGCGAATGGTGGGTTGAAATGTCTTTTGGTACTCTTCAAAAGTGACATTTTTGTAATCTGCCTCGCTGATATACCGCAAAATAGGTTCTATTTGCTGGGGCGTGTGGTAGCCTTGCACAGGCGCGAGAATTCCGAAATTCTCGTCCATATAGACCACGGTAGGATACGCAATGCGACCATTTACTGGAGCAATGGCGCGGGCCAGGTCGTGGGTGGCATTTCTACCTGATTTGGCGGGATCGTACCCTTCGTTTTTGTAGGTGGTGCCTTTAAAGTTTACTTCTTCAGGACTTTCCGCATCAAATTTAATGGCGTAGTAATTCTTGTTGATATAATCTACAATTTGCGGATTCTTAAATGTATTCTGATCCATCATTTTACACGGACCGCACCAGCTCGTGTACACATCTACCAACACTTTACGGGGTTCTTTTTTCATCCTTTCCTCGGCTTCATTCAGGGTTATCCAGTCAATTTGGGCATTGAGATTTGAAGAAAAGAGGATGATAAAAAGTGAGGAGAGTAAAAGAAAACGCATGATTTGAGTTGTTTTGTGCACTGAGCCATGCAAAGACCATTCCATCCGGGGTTCAAAAGGGTTTGTGTGAACTGCTTTATCGTACACCATGCATTAGCTTCTTTAACAGGGTGTTGAGGCCCATGATGAGGACTCCCGCCGAAATGGGAACCAGTGTAAAGATCAGGAAAAAGGCAGAAAGCGAGTAGTTTTCGGTCACATCGTCAATCATTCCTCCGGCTGTATGGGCCAGCTTGTTTCCGATGGCGATGGCCAGGTACCAGATTCCAAACATCATGGCAATCATGCGGCCGGGCACCAATTTGCTCAGGTACGATAAACCAAGGGGCGAGAGGCATAGCTCACCGAGCGTGTGGAGCAGATAAGCAATTATCAACCACATCATACTTACCGCTGCAGTGTGCGCTCCCTGGGGAATGGTAATGGCACCATAGGCCAAACAGCCAAAACCCATACCAAGCAATATTAGCCCAAAGGCGTATTTGAAAGCCGCACTCGGATTGTATTTACTCTCCCACCATCGCGAAAACAGCGGAGCAAATGCAATAATAAAGAGAGAGTTGAGAACCGCATACCACGTTGCGGGTACCTCCGTGCCCTGAATACTGAACTCGTTGTAGAGCTTAAAGGCCACAATGCCCCAAATAGCCACAAAACTAAACCCGAGAATACTGTTGGAGAATGCAATACGCTGCCGGGTTTCCTGAAAAAGTTTTACCAAAACCCACGTGATTATTAAAAGCGGAATAACCGTAATCAGCGAATCCACAATTTTAAAAATTGTGGCAGCGTTTCCGGCCAAAGCCCGGTCGGTATAATCGCGGGCAAAAATGGCCATAGAACCGGCCGCCTGCTCAAAAGAGGCCCAGAAGAAAATGGTGAAAAAAGCAAAGATGGCCACGGCTATCATGCGGTCGCGAATGATTTTTTCATAGCGTATAATGCGACTAATCAGCAAATAAACAAACAAGCCAAGCGCCACCAGAATCACGAAGGTTGACCCGTTCAGCCCAAAGGCTTCAAAATTGAACATGTTGGTATTGCCGATTTTCGACATGGGGTCGTTGATGATCCAGGTTAAGCCCAACACCGCACACACCATAATGATGAACCTGTCGAACAGCGTAAAATGGTTCAATTTTTCTTTGACCGAATCTTTTTTTTCGGCGTTGGGTGCAAAATCATCGCTCCAGTCATCGTCCACGGGCTTTTCTGGTTTGGCTCCAACGTCTCCAAAGAGGGGTTGTGCAAACCAGAATTGAAGCATCCCCAGTAGCATGAAAACACCAGCGAGCCCAAAGCCCCAACTCCATCCAACCTTTTCGCCCAGGTAACCACAAAGCATGATTCCCAGAAATGCTCCGGCATTTACGCCCATGTAAAAGATGGTAAACGCGCCGTCTTTTTTGTTTTCGCGCCCTACGTACATCTTGGAGATGATGGAGGTGATATTCGGCTTGAAAAACCCGTTTCCGAAGATAAGCAAGCCAATACCGATGTAAAGAAACAAAGGTGTTTCAACCGCCAGTGCTGCGTGGCCCAGGGTCATCAACAGGGCTCCGATGGCCACAGCCAGCCGATAACCAATGTATCGATCGGCAATGTAGCCTCCCAGGATAGGAGTGAGGTACACCATAGAGGCATAGGTGCCAAGCAGCGAAAGTGCATTTTCGCGGGCCCATCCCCAACCCGGGTTGTCGCCCACAAGCGACGCAGTGAGAAAGAGTACCAGCAGGGCTCGCATTCCGTAAAAAGAAAAGCGCTCCCACATCTCGGTGAAAAACAAAACAAACAGTCCCGATGGGTGGCCCAGTACGGTTGACTTAAAAAAGTTGTCGGTAGCGGTTGACATGGTTTAGTTGTTTAGTTCGCGATCTACTCCGTGCATAAACTTCTTCAGAAGCGGTGAAATGGCCAGCAGCAGCACACCGAAGAACATACCGGCGTAAAACAGGTATTCGAAGAGCTCGAGATATACCCCCTTGGCCATTTCAACGTCTTTAATCTCTCCGCCCTCGGTGTCAATAGCGGCTATGTTGGCGAGCACAGATGCAATAAACTCGGAGCTGGCAGTTGCCAGAAACCAAACCCCCATCATAAAGCCTACAATTTTGGGTGGAGAAAGCTTGGTTACTGCACTCAGACCTACAGGAGAAAGACAAAGCTCGCCCCACGTGTGGAGCAGGTATGCCAGCACCAGCCAGATCATGGCAACCTTGCCCATAGTGGCCAGGTTGATACCGAGCACCAGCGCTCCAAATCCCAAACCTACCAGCAAAATACCGAATGAAAACTTTACCGCGGTGTTGGGATTGAAACGCCCAAGTTTTACCCACAGCATGGCAAACACAGGGGCAAAGAGAATGATGAAAATGGCGTTGAGACTCAAAAACTGCCCGGCCTTGATGGTGATGCCAAATATCTCCCGGTCCAGTACGCGATCGGCAAATAGGTTGAGCGACGTGTAGGCCTGTTCAAAGAGTGCCCAGAAAATCACCGTAAACACAATAAGCACGGTGAGGGCAATGAGCCGTTCGCGGCCCACCTTGTCCAATTGCGTTACTGCGTAATAGGTGATGTAAGAAAGCGATGCAGCACCGGCTACTATGAGCATTTTTTCGACAACAGAATGGCTTTGTACCATTTGCCACACCACTGCGCACCCTAAAACGGTGAGGATGTAAATCAACCATTCCTGCGACAGTCCGTAACGGGTTTTTTTCCGCAGTTGTTCCGGGTTTCGGGGCTCTCCTTTGCCCATCAGGTAGGGGCGGCCTTTTACGAACGAAATCAAACCGAAGAACATTCCCACTCCTGCAGCACCAAACCCATAGCCCCAACCATATGCCTCACCTAGCCATACGCAAACGATGGTCGCCGCCGCAGAACCTATATTGATTCCCATGTAGAAAATGGTAAATCCTGAATCGCGTCGTTTGTCGCCCGGAGGATAAAGCTCACCCACAAGTGAGGAAATGTTCGCTTTTAAAAAGCCTACGCCCATAATAATCAGGGCCAGCGAGAAATAGAAAACCTGCAGTGCAAATTCATCGCGCACTACATCACCATTTGCAGCCAATGACGCCTGCTGGCCCTCAAATGCGAGCCCGAGGTGGCCCAAAACCAGCAAAATACCTCCAAACAGCACCGCCTTCCGGAATCCCAGATAGCGGTCGGCCAGAAATCCACCCAGAACCGGCATGGCATACACCAGTGCAGCGTAGCTTCCAATCAGGAGGTTACCGGAATGGTCGCTGAAAAGGTGGTACTGCGTGAGGTAAAAGATGAGCAGCGCCTTCATGCCGTAAAAGCTGAAGCGCTCCCACATTTCAGTGAGAAAGAGGATGAACAGCCCCTTGGGGTGTCCGAGCATTTCGTTGTTGTTTACCGTAGAGGGTGCATTCATACAGTGTTGCTTACAGGTTGTTTTTGAGCCAGGTGCTCAGTTGCTCAAAAAGATGGTTTCGGGTGTTGCCTCCATAAATACCGTGGTTTCGATTGGGGTAGATGAAGAGGTCAAATTGTTTGTCGGCAGCTACCAGGGCATCCACCATCTCCATGGTGTTTTGGTAGTGTACGTTGTCATCGGCGGCACCGTGAATCAACAGGTACTTGCCCTTGAGTTTTTCAACGTGGTTGATAGGGGAATTGTCGTCGTAGCCGTCGCCGTTTTCCTGTGGTGTGCGCATAAAACGCTCGGTGTAGATGGTGTCGTAAAAACGCCAGTTGGTTACAGGAGCAATGGCAATTCCTGCCTTGAAATACTCGGCGCCGACAGTCATGCAAAGCGATGACAGATACCCCCCATAACTCCAACCCTGAATACCGATGCGCTCGCTATCTACATAGGGAAGGGTGGCGAGGTATTGGGCGGTAGAAATCATATCTTCGGTTTCGAGCTTGCCCAGTTGCAGGTAGGTGCTGTGGCCAAACTCGTTGCCGCGGTACATGGTTCCTCGCGGGTCCACAGAAATCACCAGGTAGCCCTGCTGCGCCATCATCTGGTGCCAAAGGTAGTTGTGGCCTCCCCAACTGTTGCTCACCATGTTGCTGCCCGGCCCTCCGTAAACATTGAGTAACACGGGGTACTTTTCGTTGGGATTGAATCCGGTGGGCTGAATCATCCACGCATTGAGTTCATCGCCGCGCTCGGTTTTAAAGGTGAAAAAGACCTTGGGTGAAATGCGGTACTCCGCCATGGCCTCGCGCAAACGCCGGTTGTCTTCAAGCACCCTGATTTGCTTGCCTTTGTTGTCGTGCAATGAAATCACAGGCGGGGTATTGGCATCCGACCAGGTGTTGATGAAATAAGCAAAGTTGGAGCTGAACTGGGCCTTGTTGTTTCCCGGCATGGCACTCAGGCTGCGTTTCTTTTTTCCGCGCAGGTCAACGGTAAACACGGCTTTTTCCAGTGGACTTTCTTCGGCGGCGATGTAGTAAACACGGTCTTCATCCTCGTCAAGACCCAAGAACTCGGTGACTTCCCACTTACCCGAGGTGATGGCCCGAACTTGTTTGCCACTCATGTCGAACAGGTAGAGGTGGTTGTATCCGGTTCGGGCGCTGTTCCACAAAAATTCATTGCCGTTGCTCAAAAACGTGAGGTTGTCGTTGATCTCGATATAGGTCTCCGACTTCTCTTCAAAAATGCGTTTGAGTTCTACGTCAAAGGGGTGGTCTTTGCTTAAATCAGCCAGTAAAAACTCCAGGTGGTTCTGGTGGCGATTCATTTTCATGATACACAGCTCGTGATCCTTACGTGTCCATGCAATACGCGGTATGTAGTACTCCTTGTTGGCCGGTAGATTGCAGTTTTTGGTTTTTGCCGTAGCCACGTCGTAAATGTGTACGGTAACCTTTGCGTTGTCCTCGCCGGCTTTGGGGTATTTAAAGGTGTACTGCTCGGGGTAGAGTTCACCGTACATGGCCATCTGAAACTTCTTGACATTGGTTTCGTCAAAGCGGCAGTAGGCAATGTGGCTTCCGCTGGGCGACCAGTGAAAAGCTTTGTTGTAGCCAAACTCTTCCTCGTACACCCAGTCGGGATATCCATTAATGATGTGGTTTTCTTTGCCGTCGTGGGTTACCTGGGTTTCGGTGTTGGATGCCAGATCTTTGATGAAGATGTCATTTCCGCGGATAAAGGCAATTTTATCTCCTTTGGGAGAGAAATCGGCAAGGCGCTGTTTGCCTTTGCTGAAATCGGTGAGTTTTTGCAGCTCTTGCTTTTCGATGTTGTACACAAAATAGTTGGCCAAATAAGAGTGGCGATAAATGGGTTCTACCTCTGTCTCGAGCAATACCTTTTTTTCGTCGTCGCTAAATTGATAGCGAGAGATGGTGAGCTTACCGGGAAGTACATCTGCCGGAACGAGCGTGCTCACTTTTTCTCCGTTATTGTACTTGTATTTGTTGAGCTCCGTTTTTTGTTCAACCCGGTTGAGGCGCGTGTAATGCACCCCGTCTTTCATGGATTCAAAAGAGCCTGCCGATGCAGGAAAGAAGGTGGGTGTATTCCAGATCAGTGCATTGGTGAACTCCTTGTTTTGGGCGCTGAGTTGAAGTGAATACATGCTGAAGAGCCAGAGCCCTAGCAGGAAGAAAATGTTTGTTCGCAACATGTTTTTCAATGAATTATGGGTATACATAGCTAGCCTGAAGTCCGAGTGGGATCCCAAGTTTCCAATACACGAGCAGGAAAATGGTCCAGGCGACAAGGAAGACAATGGAGTACGGAATCATCATGGCAACCAGTGTGCCGATTCCGGTTTTTTTCACGTAGCGCTGGCAAAAAACCACCACCAGCGGGAAGTAGGGCATAAGCGGAGTGATGATGTTCGAAACCGAATCGCCCACGCGATAGGCCGCCTGAGTAAGGTCTGGCGAAATATTGAGTTGCATAAGCATGGGCACCATGATGGGACCAATAAGTGCCCACTTCGCCGAGGCCGATCCAACCAGCAGGTTCACAAAGGCGGTCAGAAAAATAATTCCGACAATGGTCACTTCAGCGGGAAGAGCCATGGCCTGAAGCCCCGCAGCACCCTTGAGGGCGAGCAATGCCCCGATATTTGATTTGCCGAAAGCATCAATAAAAAGGGCGCAGAAAAAGGCCATCACAATGTAGTAACTCATGCCCGACATGGCCTTGCTCATGCTCGCAATCAAGTCTTTGGAGTCTTTGTAGGTTTTCATCATAAACCCGTAAATCACCCCCGGAAGCAGGAAAATCAAAAAGATAAGGGGAACAATGCTGCGCATCAGCGGTGCCGAAAACGAGGCGATTTCACCTTCGGGCGAGCGCATGGCCGAATTTTCGGGCCAAACCCAGAGAAACAAACCAACCAGACCCAGGATCATTGCTGCTGTGGACGCCCAAAACGCTTTGCGCTCTTCGGGTTTAAGTTCGTCCATGGTGGGTTCGTCATCAATCACTTCGTCAACCGGCGAGGTTTTCTTTAAGCGGGGCTCTACTACTTTATCGGTAAGGTACCAGCCGAGACCCACAATCAGAATACTGGATATTCCGGTAAAGAACCAGTTGTTGAGCGGGTTGAGTTCAATAACCGGGTCGATAATCCGCGCAGCAGCCTGGGTAAAGCCTTGCAAGAGAGGGTCAATTCCCGAGGGGACAAAATTGGCACTAAAACCTCCGGATACCCCTGCAAAGGCCGCAGCTATGCCCGCCAGTGGGTGCCGGCCGGCCGCGTAGAAAATCACTCCTCCCAGCGGGATGACCAGCACGTAGCCTGCGTCGGTAGCAGTGTGACTCACAATGGCCACCAGAATGAGCATAGGGGTGAGCAGTGAGCTGGGGGTAAGTCCGAGGAGGTATTTAAGTCCGGCATTGATAAAACCCGAGTGCTCGGCAACTCCCACACCGAGCATGGCCACCAGCACAATTCCCAGTGGCGCAAAGCTCATAAACACTGTAACCATGTTGGCCAGAAAGTCGGCCAGACCTCTTCCGGTGAGGAGGTTCATTACACTGACCGGATCTCCGGAACGGGGGTCAATCTCAGAAAAGGTCATGGGTGCCAGCAACGCAGAGAGCGCCCAAACCAACAGCAGCAGGATAAAAAACAAAATGGCCGGGTCGGGGAGTTTGTTGCCTGCCACTTCAATCAGGTCGAGAAATTTGGCAAGGGCACCTTTTTTGGGCTTTTCGACGGGCGTAGAGATGTCGCTCATAGACTCAGGTTTATGTTCGCATTTGGCTTCAAGTGTCTGTTAATCAAATAGATATATCTTTTTGATGCGTTTCAGACGTGCCGAATATATGGATTTAGCCGCAAACATAAACCTGGTAGGTCAGCTCAGGGAAGTAAACCGTCCGGAGGGCGCGCTTTTCTGTATTCTTTGGATGGCTCAAAGCAGGAGGTATTTGCGGCGCGTGTTGTCTTGAAAAAGGTTGATATCTGACCGTTACAACGGTACGCTGCCGGAAGCGGCGAATTTCAGTTCGCGAAAACCAATGTGATATTCTACCAATGATGTACGCGCACGTTTTGTTTGCAAGGAAAAGCCTGGTGCGGAATCCTGGGCTACAGCGCCAAATACAAGCCAACATGGTCAATACTTTCGCGTGGACATGACTATCCATGAAATGAACAGCGTACCCGGAAAACCCTGCATCGTGTGTGTTCTCGGTCAGGTTTTGCGGGCCTCAGTCACTTCAATCATCAATCTCCCACCCGTGCATACGGAAATTTGGCTTCTTTTCTGAGCGAGTAATAGCTGTTTAAGCCCGAAATACCGGCAGAGCCCAATTGGCCTAAATCCAGGTGGCCCTCATCATCAAAGGCGTTGTCGGGAGCGATGAGATGTAGAATGCGGCCCACCACAAGCAGGGTGTCGTTGATGGTGATGGGAATCAGCTCTTCGAGTTGCATACCGAGCTTCAGTTTACTCTCCGCCACAAAAGGAGCAGAAAAACCTGGGAGGTACTCCTCGGTAAAACCACAGGCCCCAAACTCCGAAACATCCTTGAGATACCTGGCCGAAGTTTGATGCGCAGCCTGCACATGGCTTAGAGGTACATGATTGAGCGTGTACACTCCGCTTTGCTCCAGGTTTTCGAAAGTATGGCGCCTTACTTCGGTTCGCGGGCGAAGCACCATGCCAAGTACGGGCGGATTGCTCCCAAGATGCACCACGGAACTGAAAATGGCGAGATTGCTAATTCCATCGGCCGAGCGGGTTCCCACCAGGTTGGCGGGCTTGATGCCGGTTACCGAGTTGATGATGTTGAGCCGCCGTATGCGGTCCATCTGCTCAATATCAGATGTTTTAAGGTGCATGTCTTTGTCGTATGTGGGTTTAAAAAATAGGTTGATTTTCTGAATTTATGCAGGTTTGCTGCGACGCCCCTGTACTTGCTTTTTCGATGCTTTACCACTCCATGTGTTTTTGGCATTGTTTCCAAAAGGCGAAAAATGAACCGTAGTAGCCCGTTACGGGAAACATTCTGTCCGGCGGTTCCGCTGTGCCGATATAATGCCTGCAAAGCGGGTGCTCTTTCCAGCGAATATTTTGTGCGCCGTAGATTTTTTGCAAGGTGCCGAAACTTCCGCAATACACCTGTATGCCTTTAGTGAGGCGGGCGCAGTTGAGGATAAATCGCAATACCTGTTCCGAAACGGGATAGCGCTGAAATAGCTCCGGTTCGAGCAGGAGCACTCGGTTGGCCTCCATACCTGCATGCCAGTCAGGATCGAGGTGATAGCTGTGATACACCAGCAGGGGCAGATTGGGGTTGAGTTTGGGTTCAGGCGTTTCGGGCAATTCGGTTCGAAGGGTGAGGGACTGCACCTCGCTCAGCACCGGCGGAATGGCCATGTGCTCAAAATTTTCGTAGGGGATGTCGAGAAAAGTCCGGCGCTGCGAAGTGCCTGCGTAGCGATTGATATTTTCCTGGTTGGCCACGTATTTCTTGCCACTGTTGGAGCCTGCCACCCATTGCCAGCTCAGGGCGTTGCTGGCCCAGTCGCCATCCAGAAGGTGGTAGTACATCCATTGCGCAGGATTGTGCCACCGGCACCGCGCCACGTTGCAGGCCACCGCGGCTACGTACATGCGCAGGTGATTGTGCATATAGCCGGTTTCGCAGAGAGTCTCCACGGCTTCGTCAATGGCTTTAACGCCGGTTTGGGCTTGTATCAGAGCCAGCGGTGTTCCCGAGAACTTCGCGTCGGGCTGCGGACGTTTTAAATCGCTGTTGATGGCATCGCCCTTACTGCGCCACACTTCCTGCCAATAGTCGCGCCATGCGAGTTCCTGCACAAATTTCTCGCATTGTTTCAGGTTGTGGCCTTGTTCCTTGAGGTATTGCAGCACTTTTCGGGTGGACAGCACCCCGCGCGAAATGTAGGGTGACAAATAGCTCACCTGCCCGTTTACAAAGTTTCGGGAGTTACCGTAGGCAACAGGCTGAAGGCTGTTGAGGCGTTGTTCAACGGCCTCACGGCTCGCGTCAAATTGGGGGCGGGGGAGATGGATTGCTGTGCTCAACAAAGGGCTTTGATGTTGTAACAGCGGGGTAGTGATGTTGGTTCTTGCCGGGTTCGGTTCTACGGGCTGCTTCAATGCTTTGGAAAATTACAAGCTGTTGAGCGATTGGGCTTTTGCGGGCGTAACAGCATCTCGCAGAAGTAGGGGGAGATGAAGCCTTCTTTCGCCTATGCCTATCAGGCACCCAACGCAGGTGAGACAAGTTTAGATCTGTACCAGGTGATGTTTGATAGCAAATATGGCCAGCTCAACACGCGAGTGCAAACCCAACTTATCAAACAGAGAGTCTCTGTAACCATCAATGCTCCGCGGACTCACACACATCCGGTCGGCAATTTCCTTGTACGTAAGTCCGCTACAGGCATGACGTAAAAAAGTTATTTCACGTTCTGAGAGGGATTCCAGTACTTTTTCAATGCTTTCATTGACAGGTGCCCCAAGTGATTGAATCAGCCTGCCCGAAATGAAAGAGGAGTAGTGGTAGCCATTTTGCATGACTCCTTTAATGGCCTCATCCAGTTCTTTGGACGGTGCGTCTTTCAGTACATAACTTTTTGCACCGGCGCGTATCATTCTGATGAGGGTCAAATCGTCATCCAACATACTCAGGGCTATTACGGAAGTATCGGGAACCCTTTGGCGCAATTGAAGAGTAGCAGCTATACCATCCATTATGGGCATGCTGATATCCATCAAAACAATGTCGGGATGGTGATTCACGCAATACTCAACCACCTCCTTTCCGTTCTTACACGCATAACTTACCTCGTAACCCAAAGAGCCCAGCAGCCGAACAATACCTTCTCGCACCAGGCTGTGATCGTCGGCAATGGCAATTTTTGGTGAGGAATCCATAAATCAATACGTTGATTGAATCGGCAAGGTAATAGAAATATGGGTTCCAAGGGCGGGACTGCTTTTAATTTTGAGCGTTCCTCCCATGAGTTCCACACGTTTGTGAAGGTTACCAATGCCCAGGCCGCGGGACACTTCCAGGTTGGGTGGTAAGCCCTTGCCGTTATCATGCACCGATATGCAATGGCTATTGTCCGATTTTCCGAGATGAATTTGAATCTTGGTGGCTTCGGCGTGTTTGATGGCATTACTCAACATTTCCTGCACACACCTGAACAAGATGATTGCGTGGTCGGCGGGTAAAGAGTTCAGGTCGAGGAAGCCCTCTAAGGTGCATTCTATTTGCCTTGTGCTGTCAATATAGTTGCATTCCTTTTTGAGTGCTTCTACAATTCCTTCTCTCAAAATGTATTCACCATTCAGGGTCTTGCTCATGTTGCGCAAGTCTTGAAGTGCTCTTCCAATCAATTCACTGGCTGCAGTGATTTGATCGTTATCTGCCTCCTTCTGCATACTGTTTAGCTGCATTTTTGCCACAACCAACGACTGACCGATGTTATCGTGTAATTCATCGGACATCTGTCTCATCAATCCTTCGCGAATTTCAAGTTGTGACCGAATAAGCTCCTCAGAAAAAGCTCTTTCTCTCTCTTTTCGCTGGTTTTCAGCCATCATCTGTTTGCGTCGATAGAGCTGAATAAAGGCAACAAAAAAGCTTACAAACAACAAAAGGAGTATTGAACTGGCAATAACAATAAAGAACAGACTTTCTTCAGTTACGCTCAGCATTTCTCAAAGATTTGGTCTCCACGAACACGGCTGTTAACATGAGAGCGTAAAGCATCAAAGTAGATATTACATTCATCGTGAGAAAAACACGGTGTTTCTCTGCAGCTTCCAAAAGCTCATAAATCATCCAAAAGGCAAAGCTAGAAACATGATACACCAAAAGGGCGGCTACTACCCAAAAGTTTCCCTGAGCGAAAATGCTGCGTTTTTCAGGAAACTGAAGCATTTCGTAGAAATACAGCAGAGCAGCCAGTGATATCGCCAGATTATTGATAGATAGCGACCTTGAAGCAAAACGATTGAAACCGGCCTGAAATAAAAAGTAGGTGACAAATACAGCAGTGATGGCAAAGACTACCTGCACAATCCGCTTGTTTTGGCGCGATTTAAACATCGAAACCAACAGAAGCAAGGTGATCACAAAGTTTATTATGATAACTGCGTTGTACCATAGAACGTTTTTAGAAAACAGATGTATCAGCAATTGCCCGACTATCCATGTTACAAAGGCAAATGCCAAATATATACCAACAAAGAGAAACGCTCTTGATACTCGGGCCCTGTTAAATCCTACTACAAGAGCTCCTGTTAACGCCAGGGCGTAGGCCAACCACTTAATGAATTCAACCATGTGTTGCTTTTCAGCGGGTAAGGTAATAAAGAATGATTTACTGCCAATCTGTTGACCACAGCCGGTGTGTGTTATCCGGGCATTCAATAGGACATACGCTAACGTATTCAACGATGAAATCCGTTGACGGGCTACCGGGCGGAGGCATGTGTAGCCTGGCTTTTCCATTCTCGCGTATTACTCCCATCAGAATCAGGGTGTGCGAGTCATTGTCAGTTCTTTTCGCAGGCAAAACAGCCAAACCCACAAAATCCTTGCTATCGCGTTCAGCTCTTTCTTGCAAGGGGGCAATAAGTGAATCCTTGTCTAAAAAGAAGGCAACCACCGCTGAGTCGCTATCACCAATATTCACCCGCATACAGCCTGCACTGCCCGGAAGGTCACTGGATTGATGGTAGTTTTGAAACATTTCATAACCGTCCTTCAGCGAAATACCCTTGGCCTGGTATGACAAAAGAGCTGTTGGTGCTGGTTGGTGAGTTCCCGCGTCAGAAAGGATCACACGATGAGTGGCCGTTTCATAGTCGGATGTAAGATCGAAGAGCATTGGAAAAACAAATGCAGAGGCTACGGCTCCCAACGTAAATGCTATCAGTCCAATCGAAAAATTATTCATAGTTCAGGATTTAGCGCTTGAATGTTTCGGTACAAATACTGCTCATTTGCATTATGATAGCTCTAAGGTCATGAAATTATCGGATTAAACGAGCCCCATTCACCTGATTGGGTGAATCAACCCTACATGAATGGGGTGAAAACACGCAGCATTTTGGGTTATTAGTGCCGGTAGGTATGTCTCCTTTAATTACATCTTTGAGGACTCAAAGAGAACCATGATTACACTGCAACGCTTTCAAAATCTGTTGGTGGGTAAAAATGAGCATCTTGGCACTCCCAACCTCTTAGGTTCCTTTAGGCATTTTTTAAAAAATGGAGGGCCTGACCCTGAATGGTATGACTCTATTTCTGATTTTTCGGAGCTGGTACTGGAAAACCTGAACTCCCATTCGGTGAGTGCAGAGGAGATTCAAACATTTCTTCAGTCATGCGCTTTTATCCATGAGCCGGATTCCATTATTGGCAAAATGCACCTTTCTTCCAATGGAACCATGCAGAATCACCCGTTCATGGGTTCAATTTTAGGCGAAAGCATCTCTGAAAAGTATGATAAGTGGGATGCATACACCCTTCAACTTCCTGTCATTCAGGCATGGTTAAAGCGCAAAGGACTCTTTCATCAAGCGCTCCTGAACCTCGGAAGCGGTGGAGGGCTCGTGCTGAACCTCGGGTGTGAATCGAGCATAGAAATGGCAGAATTTTACAAGAGTTACCCGGATTCAAATGTATTGTGCACATATATAGATCACTGCCCTCAATCTATTGAACAAACCAAGAGAAACTGCAATCCATTTCGCAATAAAGTGAACCCGATACAGGCAAACCCTCTCGAGTATAAGTGCATACAAACCTACCATTTGGTATGGTCATCTTTTGTATTGGATAGATTGAAGGAGGAAGACCTTATTGCCTTACTTCGAAAAAGTATGCGATGGCTAAAACCCGGAGGGATGGCAGTGTTTTGCTTCACGCCACGTCCTTGCCCCGACGGAAGGGATTTTCTCGAGTTGTTCGGTAATCTTTCTATAAGAATGTGGGCGCCGGAAGAACTTATCCGGCTTTCCCAGGAAGCAGGTTACAAGCGAAATAAATTGAAGATTGAAAAGTCGGACTGTGGCACAAATCTTATTTTGAAGCTGCGAAACGCCTTTTGAGATTTTTATTCCGCGTGTGATGGGTCACGCGCTTTCCTTTGACTTGCCGATCAGCTTTTGGCGCCTCAATCACGGGGAGTACCCAGGGTAAACGCATTTAGAATACCAATTCAGAAGCTGCCAATGGAGATACTTCCCGGTGGCTTTCCCACTCGAGAGGTTTCATGGTGGTGTGAACGTTTTTTGGTTCTTCACTTTAAAATTGATACCGTATATCTTTGCGCTCGTTGCGCCAGCCTGCCGCTGGCAGGCCTGCCATGCCGCAGGCAGGTAGTTCGGAGCTTCTCGCTCCTCCTATTGCATACATTGGGATAAACAGTTTTAAATGCGTTTGCCCCGGGGCAGTACCCCCTTGTTTTTTCAGCTTCCCTGGAGTAATTTGGGCCACAGAAATTTTTAACACATCTTCATGTCATCCACAACCAATAAAACGGTGGGGTCTGTCTTTACGAAGGCCACGTTTCTTGCACTATCTTTCCTCACGATAACCTTCCATTCCAGATCGCAAACCCAGTGCGACGGTTTTGGGGTTGAAATAATTGAAACGACTCCCGTTCTCTGCACCGGAGGAGATCAGGGCGGCCTCGGGGTCATCATTATGGGTGGCGAGGAGCCATTCCAGTTTACCTGGAGCAATGGCGAAACAACTCAGGAGATTGAAGGCTTGACTGCAGGGGTCTATTCGGTGATTGTGATAGATGCGCAACAATGCCTTACAGAAGCCTTCTTTTTTCTCAATCAACCTGAACCTGACCCCATCGAAGTTCTTTTCACCCCGCCAGCTTGCGGTTCGTCCGACGGAGTCATTGAAATTACGAACTCCGGCAATATTCCTCCATATTCTTACGCCCTGAACAATGGTGCTTTAGGAGATGAATCCCTGTTTGATAACCTCCAGGCCGGAGCCTATACCGTACAGGTTCAAAACGGCAACGGCTGTCTGGTTACAGAATATGTAGCACTGAATCACAGTGAAGTGAGCAACCCTGATTTGCAGCTCAGCTCATCTGTGGATTGCTTTGGAAACTGCAACGGACAGTTGGAAGTTACTGGTGCCGAAGGAAGCTGGCAATGGTTCTCGGTGGATGAAAACGGCAGCACCACCTCCCTGGCAGGAAGTGAAGCGCAGTTGGCAGAACTCTGTGCCGGCCAATACATGGCGGTTCAACAGCAGGCAGTAGGCGAGGGGGGTGAGCCGGTTGAAGATGTATTCTGGTTCGAAGACTTTGGAACCGGCTGCAACCAGGGACAGCTGGCCCATGAGTTTGTGAGCGAAAACGGCACCTGGACGGTGGTAAATACCGGCACCAATCAAAATGACGCCAACACCTTTTTTATAAGCGCTACTGAGCAAATCGGGGCAGATGGGTGTGGCGCGGGTTGCGGTGCCGGAGGACAAAACAATCGCACGCTCCATGTAAGCAATGTGCTCATCAGCTTTTTTGGTGTGCCGTTGGTACAAGCCGATGGCGGAGCACTATACTACGCGGACGCCACCACCAACCGAAGGGTGGAATCTCCCGTCATTGATTGCTCCGGACAGGAAAACATCACCATGTCCTTTGATTACATCGAATTTGGACAGGGTGACCTCGACAATGCCACCCTGTGGTATTTTGACGGAACGGAATGGAGCCTGCTGGATGACATGCCAAAAACCACCTGCTGCGGTGGACCGTGCAACGGATTTAACCAGGGAAATTTCGCCGAATATTCGGTGAGTTTGCCCGAAAGCGCCAACAACAATCCCAATGTTCGCTTTGCGTTTAACTGGACCAACAACAATGATGGCCAGGGCTCAGACCCCTCATTTGCAGTTGACAATATTGCGTTCACAGGCACTTCTGAGGGAACAACATTCTGCCAGGCATATAGCCAGGTGCTTGAAATCACCCAACCCCAACCGCTCGATATTATAGCTGTGAAATGGACTGAATCCATTTGTGTTGACAATACCGACGGATCTATTTTGGTGCAGGCTTTCGGAGGTGAAATGCCCTACAGCTTTGAATGGAATATTGATTCAATAGGCCCACAGATCAGCAACCTCGGCCCCGGAACCTACACCGTAACCGTAACAGATGGAAACGACTGCCAGCAAGCGGCTTCATTTGAGGTTGTGAACGACATCGAGCCGGGCTCTGTGGATTTTAACCTCAATTTGGAAGGTGCCACGCTGATTACTGAAAACCTGAGCTCACAGGGTGATTACCTGTGGGACTTTGGCGATGGAAACACTTCTGAAGATTTTGCTCCCATTCACCTTTACCAATCAGAAGGAAGTTTCGAGGTTTGCCTCACACTCACAGATGACTGCGGTGCTCAAACAATGTGCGAAACGGTTGCGGTATTTACCACCAGTGTAGTGACGAAGAAAATGCAAAATCCCGTGGTTTTTCCCAATCCGGCGTCTGGCCGTGTTCAACTGGCAATAGGTGATAGGACACATGTATTGGGTGCGGTATGGGACAGCCGTGGAGCCCTAGTGCTCTCGTTTGAGACCCATGCCGACCTGATTCTCGATATTTCGGGATGGACTCCGGGTGTTTACCTGATTCAGTTAACAGATACCCAACGCGGTGAAAACACCAGTTTGCGTTTGGTTGTTTCGCAGTAGTTACTGTAAACCCCCTCACCAACTGTTTAATTCGCTCTGTTGTTCTGTTCTTTTGCAAAGAGTGATGTACTTACCATGTTCATAGCAAAATAGGATGTCTTTACGGCTGGATCCATGATGATTTTGCGCACACCATCAGGGTGAAGATGGTCGGAGTAGTATTGTTGCACAGCCTGGCGCATGGCCTTCAATTCACCATCTGGCATCGAAAGAGCCTTTTGGATGCACTGAATCAGGCTCTCACGACCGGAAAAAGTCAAACAGTTCTCTCCGTCTTTCAGTGCCGGATACAGCCATGATGCATAGGGTAAAATAGGTATGCATCCTGCGTACATTGCTTCAATGAGGTTGTGACTCAGTGGCATATTAACGCCCGGACAAGCTACAAAAAAATCACTGTTGAATAAAAAATCCATCCATTCATCATTGCCAATCCGGTTGTCGGGAGCCGGCTCTCCTTGTTGCCATTGCCACGAAAGCCACCAGACAGGCCTGGATACATCTCCGTTTAATCGGGTGTTCAGGAAAGGAGCCAAATCGTCCAGCACGGCACGGTGAATTTCACTTCGTGTCATTACTCCAAAAAGTGACCGCAGTTGGGGCTGATTGTATGACTTAGGATGTGTGTTACCTGAAAAAAACACCTTTATCCGGCGTTTTTCCGAATCGGTAGTATCTCGTAGCTTCCCGTACTGAGAAGGATGCATTACAAAAGGTAAAATTGCTTCGTGAGCCGGCAATTTGTTTTGATGGGCTTTTCGCACCGCATGAAAGTAGTCGAAACGGGTAAGGTGATCGGCTCCGGGTGCGTGATGGTTGTCAATGACCCACCTGCGACTTTGCTCAGATGGAAACAGACATATGGTGGTGCGTGGCAGTTTGCGGTCTTTGAGAAGGTAAAGACTCAGTAGTGTTTTGCGATCGCCTATTCCGGTGCACAACGAATCGCGATCAAAACCTGCGAGCAAGCCGGGTAAATAGGGCGCTATGCCTGTGTGATTGACTTTTAGAAGAATGCAATTCTTACTGGTGAAAGCAAAACGAATGCTTTGGCTGCCCATTAACCAAAAGTACGCGGCCAGATGTAGCTTCAGGCTTTTCCAAACGGTTTCAGTTTTTAATTTCATGCTTGTTCAGAAGCAGGTCGGTTTTGAATGATAAAACGGGACAGGGTCTGGTCTTCCGCAAAATCATACGACGAAGCGATATAGTTGCGCGATTTTTTTCCAACCCAAATATTGGTTTCTGTTAGCCCCTTTTCCTCATCAATGTGATAAAAATAGGGGTATCCGGCGTCCCTGAAAAGTGAGAGCAACTCATGGGCAATCTTGTCATTCAGCACTTCCACCAGAACCGTTGGCCTGTAGTCAGCAAGGTATTTTCCCATTCCTTTCAATACTTCCGGCTCATGGGTTTCAACATCAACCTTCATGAGGTCAACCTGCTGAAGTGAATGTTTTTCAATAAACCCGTCTAAGCGCGCGAGCGGTACACGGATTTCTACTGCTTCGCCCTTGATGTAAGATGCGTTGAGAGAGGCCTGCCGCATATAATTGTTGGGCAGGTCATAAAGAATGGCTTCCCCCGATGTATCCGACATTGCAGTTGTATGTGTCTTGATTTTGGCACCATTCAGATTGTTGTTGATTTCCAGTTTTTGGAACATCTTGGGGAGTGGTTCAAAAGCATGCACATCCGCTTCAGGCTGCGCAGCAACGGCAATCAGAGAGTACACTCCGGTGTTTGAGCCTACGTCCAGAATAACTTTTGCCTTTCGGCTCAAAGCTTCCCACACCTCAACGGAAACCGGCTCCCAACATCTGGATAGTCCTTCCCAAAAAATGCGGTTTTCAAAGGCCGTGTCAAAGTGGTACATCCTGAAAACCTCACCCCCCGCCAGGGTAACGCCAAATGCACCATTAAATCGCAGATGGCGATACCAGCGCTCCGAAAGTTTCCCCCTAAGCGGTTCAAATAGAGACTGCTTGCCGGGAATGGACTTGTATAATTTGCGCAGAATGGATTTCAAAAGTGGTCAAATGATGTGGTGTCAAAAGTAAGCTTTCTCAGGGCTCCTGCTCGTTCAAGTGATATTCTCAGCATGGCAGGGGAAAAAAACTTAACCGCAAGGAACGCAAGGCTTGCCTTCCGTGGCTGGCTTGCCTGCGGCATGGTAGGCCTGCCGTGCCGCAGGCAGGCGGTAAAAAAGGTTTAACCGCAAAGAGCGCAACGAAAGTGTATATCAAATCTGGAGTTTAGTCCAGAATAAGTTGCGCCACCCTGGTGCCTGTCGAAAAAGGAAAGCCACCGGGAGTGGGGCATCTCCACACAAAAATCCAGGGGCCATAATACATTGATGGCTTCTTGAGTGATATGCTAAATGCGTTTACCCTGATACTTTCAGACACAGCTGCCGGTGTATAGCGCCGGCTTTTCGGATTCTGACAGAGAAACCTGTGAGAAGCGTGAGCCTGGATGACCTGAATCATTTTTCTCTCCCGACCTGCTGCCAGTATAGCTTACAAGTTACGGATCCTGATATTTCAGGTTTACAAAATCGGCTGCGATGAATCCAACTCAGGATGAGCTGTGTCTTTTTCCATTGATTGATGAAGGCCTCATGCACTCCGCGTCCCTTCGCGCAGATAATTGCCCAAATTCACTCCTAAGAGTGAACCGTGCTTGTTGAAATCTTGCGTGCTTGCGGTTGTGAATTTGCATGCGCCGGAAGCCCAATTTGTTTTTTGGTGCATGTGTTTAACAACCAAAAAACCAACACCATGAAAAAGCTGCTTCGCTACGGACTGATTGCTGTCCTCTTTTTGTTTTTGCTCATAGGAGGTGTATTGACCTATGTGAGTACCGCCCTCCCAAACGTGGGCCCCGCCCCCGAAATGCATATTGAACTCACGCCCCAGCGCATAGCCCGCGGAGAATACCTCGCGAACCACGTTATGCAATGTATGGAGTGCCACGCCGTGCGCGATTTCTCGCTCTTTGCCGGACCGCCCATTCACGGCACCGAAGGGGGAGGTGGCGATGTATTTGGCCGCGATTTTGGCTTTCCGGGCGAATACGTAGCCAAAAACATCACGCCCTACGGTGTGGGCGACTGGACCGACGGTGAGTTATACCGCGCCATTACCACAGGAGTTACCAAAAACGGCAAAGCCCTTTTTCCCATTATGCCTTACCCGCGCTTTGGAACTTCCGACCCCGAGGACATCAAATCGGTGATTGCCTATATCCGAACCCTGGAGCCCATCGAGAAAGACCTGGAGCCTTCAGTAAGCGATTTTCCCATGAATTTCATCATCAACACCATGCCCGATAAATTTGAGCCTACCGCGCTGCCCAAACCCGAAGACAGGCTTGCCTACGGAGCCTATATCACCAATGCTGCACTTTGCGGCGACTGCCACACCAAAACCGAAAAAGGAGAAGTGGTGGGCGAGCCATATGCCGGAGGCTTTGAGTTCAAACTTCCCGATAACACCATCATCCGCTCAGCCAACATCACCCCCGACGATGAAACGGGCATAGGCAGGTGGACGCGCAATGAATTTATTGAGCGCTTCAAGCACTACGACCACCCCGAAAACCGTGAAATGAAAGTTAAACCCGGAAGTTTTCAAACCATCATGCCCTGGATGACCTATGCAGGCATGACCGAACAAGACCTCGGCGCCATTTACGACTACCTGCGCACCGTAAAGCCGGTTAAAAGCACCGTGAAAACCTTTGAAGCAGGGAAGAAGTAGAGCGGAGCTGAACACTGGCCCAGTTGTGATTTGATTGAGTTCCGTTCTTTGCGATATTGTGCAACGGTCAAATATAAGCGTAGTCCGGGTATAGAAACACTTCACTTACGGTTTACCAATTTGTTTGTTGATGTTTTATTCGTTTAAATTTAGCACTTTATCCCGCATTACGCTTATCAATTCGGACGTCCTTGCGATGGGGCAGCCATACTCTTTGGCAAGTTTTGGATTGCGGCTTGGCTTTGAGCGGCTTTTGGTCCCGAAAGCTTTCGGGATGTGTGGATGATGAGCGTTGGCATTTCTTAGCCCGTTGTTAATTCTTTTGCAATCATTTCTGCCTGTTTCAAAACGGTTTCTGTCGCCAGTTTTTGCATGTCTGGCGGATAGCCGTATTGTCTTAAAGTCCGCTTGATGATTACTTTCAGTTTTGCTCTTACGCTTTCTTTAATTGTCCAGTCGATGGATGCGTTTTGCTTCACACGTTCAGTTAAAATTACAGCCAGTTCTCTCAGCTTGTCTTGCTGCATGAGTTGTTTGGCTGAGTCGTTATCGGCTACTGCTGTGTAAAAAGCATATTCAAAGTCAGTCAGTCCAAGCTTTTTGGCTTCACTGTCCATGTTCACGATTTCTTTACTCAGCTTAATGAGTTCGTCCATCACTTCGGCAGCCGTCAAAATCTTGTTGTGGTATTTCTTGATGGAATTTTCCAACATTTCTTTGAGCGACTTGCTCTTGACCAAGTTCTTTTTGGAACGTGCTTTTATCTCGTCATTGAGCAACTTTTTCAAAACTTCCAAAGCCACATTCTTGTGTTCCATTCCTTTGAGTTCCATCAGGAAGTCTTCGGATAGAATGGAAATATCGGGTTTCTTGATTCCTGCGGCATCAAACACATCAATCACTTGTTCAGAAACCAAGGCTTGGTCAATGACTTGACGAATGGTTGTTTCAATTTCTTCATCGGTTCTGCCTGAACCTGTGCTGTCAAATTTGGCTAAACGAGCTTTTACGGCCTGGAAAAATGAAACTTCATCTTTCACGTCCATGGCTTGCTCGTGCGGAACGGCAATCGCAAAGGCTTTGGATAAGGCTGTTACTTCATTGATGTATCGTTTCTTACCGTCTTCCAGTCCGAGAATGTGTTCTTCGGCTGCAAGTATCATAGAAAGCTTTTGACCCGTTTCTGCTTGGAAATAGTCTTCATACGGAAAACCACTGTACATCTGTGAAACCACCTCTAGTTTTTCCAGCATCAATTCAACGGCTTGGGCTTGGGCAATCGTCGGGTCGCCTTTTCCACCGGCATCTGAATAGAACGAAAGTGCTTTTTTCAAATCGGAAGCAATGCCCAAATAATCGACCACCAATCCCCCTGGCTTGTCTTTGTAAACCCGGTTTACCCTTGCAATAGCCTGCATCAGATTGTGGCCTTTCATTGGCTTGTCGATGTATAACGTGTGCATACTCGGCGCGTCAAAGCCTGTGAGCCACATATCCCGAACAATCACCAGTTTTAATTCATCGTCGGGGTCTTTCATTCGGTCGGCAAGGGTTCTTCGCTGTTGTTTGGTGGTATGATGATCAGCGATTTTTGATCCATCGGAAGATGAAGATGTCATCACGACTTTAATCACACCTTTGTCCAAATCACCTGAATGCCACTCAGGTTTTAATTTGATGATTTCGGCATACAAATCAGCAGCAATTCTTCTGGACATGGCCACAATCATGCCTTTGCCTTCAAATACTTCCTGGCGTTGGCCAAAATGCTGAATGATGTCGTTGGCAATAATCTTCACCCGGTTTTCGCTGCCTATTAGAGCCTCCAATTGCGTCCATTTGGCTTTGGCTTTTTGGGTTTCGGTGAGTTCTTCACCGTCCAACTCATCATCCAGTTCCTCAACCAGTTTTTTTCCTTTTTCGCTCAGATTTACTTTTGCCAAACGGCTTTCGTAATAAATGCGAACGGTGGCTCCATCTTCTACAGCCTGAGCAATGTCATACACATCAATGTAGTTTCCGAAAACGGCAGGGGTGTTTACATCGGTGCTTTCAATGGGCGTTCCAGTAAAACCGATATAGGTGGCATTGGGCAAAGCATCTCGCATGTATTTTGCAAAGCCGTATACGGTTTTCTTTCCAATCACATTGCCATGCTCGTCTTTTTCATCTACTGTTTTGGCTTTGAAACCGTATTGGGTTCGGTGGGCTTCATCGGCAATCACCACAATGTTTTCTCGTTCCGAAAGGGTTTCATACACATTGCCTTCTTCTGGCGAGAACTTTTGAATGGTGGTGAAAATCACACCGCCAGAAGCCACTTTCAATTTCTCTTTTA
>REDV01000117.1 GCA_007695365.1 Cryomorphaceae bacterium
TTCCTTTTCGGATTCGGTAAGCCGGTCACCTTTCATCAGCATACTGTTGTATTCACCCAACGCAAACTCCTCGGCAGATTGAAGAAACTGTTTGAAATCGGGGTAACGTTGTTTGTCAATTTTACCGTGGTGATAGGCTGTGGCCGCAAAAGCCGGTAAAAACAAGGTATACGGCAGGTCGTTTCCGCTGGTAAAATACAGCGTTTGGAAATTCATCACTGCCGAAATCAGGACCAGTCCATTGAGCATCATACCGTGGCGGTCTTGCAAATAGCCCGACAGGCCAGCCGCACGGGTCGTTCCATAGCTTTCACCCGCAAGGTATTTGGGTGAGTTCCATCGGGCATTGCGCGTTACATAGCGGTGAATAAAATCACCCACACTCCGAAGGTCTTCTTCGTAGCCGGTAAACTCTTTTTTATCGGTATCTCCTGCCGGGCGGCTCAAACCGGTTTCCACAGGGTCAATAAACACCAGGTCCGTTACATTGAGCCATGAGTATTCATTGTCAACCACTTTGTAGGGCGGCGCGGGAGCAAGACCTTCGTCGGTCATGACCGCCCTTCTCGGACCCAGTGCCCCCATGTGCAACCAAACCGAGCTGGAGCCGGGGCCACCGTTGAAGGAAAAGGTGATGGGTCTGTCGGCAGGGTTTTTTACGCCATCGCGGGTGTAAGCTATGTAGAAAATGCGCGCCTTCTCCTCCCCTTTCTCATTGAGCATCAGTAAGTGACCCGCAGTAGCCGTGTAGTTGATGCGCTCTCCTTCGAGGGTAATGGTGTGTTGGGTAACCACAGGATCGGGAAAACTGAATGTGCTTTTACTCGTTTTGTCGGCCTTTTCGCCCTGGGCAAAACACTGAAATGAAATCAATACCAGAAAAAGAAGGGTGAGCAATCGTACCATGTTGCAGGTTTTATTTGATGGTTTCCGCCCCGAATTTACGACTTTTGAGGCTGTTCATTCTAACTGAAGCGCGTCATGATTTTTGAGTTCGAAGGTTTTCGCCCGGTGGTTCACCCCTCCTCTTTTGTTCACCCACTGGCTGCGGTAACCGGCAATGTGCTTATCGGTAAAAACGTGTACATCGGCCCGGGTGCTGCTGTGCGGGGTGACTGGGGTCAGATTACCATTGAGGACGGATGCAACGTGCAGGAGAATTGCACCATTCACATGTTTCCGGGTGTGGAAGTCGTTTTGCACGAAGGCGCGCACATCGGCCACGGAGCCATTGTGCACGGAGCCACCATCGGTAAAAATTGCCTTGTAGGCATGAATGCGGTAATCATGGACGAAGTAGTGGTTGGCGATGAGTGTATCATCGGTGCGCTTGCGCTGATTACAGCCAAAACCAACATTCCACAGAGAAGTGTGGTGGTGGGCAACCCGGCCAAAGTAGTGAAACCTGTTACCGACGAAATGCTGGCGTGGAAAACCGAGGGCACCCGGCTCTACCAGCAACTACCTGCACATTGCCACCAACATTTGCGCGAGTGTGAGCCGCTTACAGAACCTGAGCCCAACAGACCAACCCAGGCTCGCGTGTACGATATCTGGAAAAACCGCGATAAGGGCGACTAAACTATCGGGTGTGAATCAACTTGCGGTGCGCGCTTTCGCCATTCTCGCCGCAGGCAGTGACGATGTACATGCCCGCCGGCCAGGACGATGCGTCAACGTGAATGATTGATTGATGATTTGCAGATTCGTGCAAAAACATCCTTCCCGAAAGGTCGCTGACAGTTACACTTTGTAATGGTTGGTTTCGGGATGATGAGACCTGAAAAAAGCCGGAAGAAGGATTGGGATACATGCTGAACTCAAGCGGTGCCGCCTCTTCAACGTTGGTAACCAAACATTCATACAGGTTAAAATCGTGGCTCACAAAGCCGGGCTCAAGTACACCGCCCGTTGCCCCAATAGCAAAGAAGTTTCCGTAGTGCAGATTGTACGTAAAACCTACTCCCTCGAGATCCTCCACGTTGAGTTCAAGTGTGTAGCCACAGCCTTGTTGCAGGCAAAACGGCACTTGCTCTTGCGTGTTCTCTCCGTTGAAGACCACCGTGCCCGACTCCATTTCCATTCCGTTCTGGGAGAGCGTCCATTCAACGTTTGTAAACAGCGGGGTTCCACCAGCCCGTGATATTGAAAGCACCAGCGGCACGCAGTCGAGCTCCGGCCATAACAAGAAGGGCCCGGGGAATGCGCACTCAAAACCCTCATAAAACAAGCTCCAGAGTTGTAACTCCCCGGGTATCGGAGTATTGGGCAGAACGGTCATATCAATGATTTCCATGGTGTGCACCTGATCGGTGGCCATTCCGAAGAAAAAGACTTCTTCGAGGGCAATGGTGGCCTGGTTTGCGTCGGCAACTAAAAAACCCGGATGGGTGATGAAGTTGTCGAAATCGGTGTACTCCGCACGAACCAGAATCTGGTTCATGTTGAAGGGGTTGATTTCCATGCGTGTAATGCTAAGGGAATCGCAATTGCCCATTTGGCCCAGGGCGAATTGGTTCATCAGAGTGGCTGCAAAAAAAAGGGTAAGCAAGTTGGTTTTCATGGCAGATGGCATAAGAGGCTTAAATTTACGCTGTAATCACCCGTTTCAACGAAATGAATCGAAAAAAGTTAGTGGTTTTAACAGGGGCTGGTATGAGTGCAGAGAGTGGCGTGGCTACTTTCAGGGGCGCAGGCGGCCTGTGGGAAGGCTATCGCATTGAGGAAGTGGCATCTCCCGAAGGTTGGATGAAACAGCCTGAGGTGGTTCTGGATTTCTACAACCAGCGTCGCAAACAGATGATGGAGGTAGAACCCAATAAAGGCCATAGAATACTGGCTCAGCTTGAAGAAGATTTTGACGTACACATTATCACTCAGAATATTGATAATCTTCACGAGCGCGCGGGCTCCACAAGGGTGCTTCACCTCCACGGTGAGATCATGAAGGCCCGGAGTACCGGCGACCCATCGCTCGTGTATGAGCTAGACCATTGGAAAATTGAAATGGGGCAATGTTGCGAAAAAGGGTTTCAGTTGCGTCCACATATTGTGTGGTTTGGCGAAATGGTGCCCATGATTGAGCCTGCTGCCGATTTGGTTTCAGAGGCCGATGTGGTGGTTATAGTAGGAACTTCGATGGTGGTTTATCCTGCTGCAGGGCTCGTGCACTACGCACCGGATGAAGTGCCCATTTATTGCATTGACCCCGAAATCCCCTACCTACCCCACCGAAATCCACCAATTGTAACGATTGCAGCCGGCGCTTCCGAAGGTCTGGAGGAACTGAAGCGCTTCATCAAGATAAAATAAAAGCCCCTGCGTAGGCGGAGGCTTTCGGAGTAGTGCAATTGCTTTAAAATTAATGCAACAGCACCTTTTGGCTCAATACTTCATTGCTTCCCTGTGCGCGAATGATGTACAATCCTGCGTAGCGTACCGGAAGTTGAAAGAAATACTCGCCTGGGGCGAGACTCTCACGTGATAAAATGTGCTTTCCGGTGAGGTCAAACACATCAAAGCGCTCAATCAGCTGCCCATTCTGAACACGCACGGTGAAATCGGGTCGTGGTTCAATCACAAGGTGGTTCTTGTCGGCTTCTTCCACACTTGTTGGAAGGCATTCACCGGGCGTCCAGCTGGTTACCCCACCGAAGTAAAATGCATAACAGTCATTACTGTAAGTCTCTCCATCACAGCCGCAAACAGGATCCCAAATATCCAGGCACATTATTTCAGGGTCAATCTGATCGGGATTGATGCAATCTACCGCAAAACACGATTCATCGCACTCTGCAAAGGTATCGAAGAAGTACGCGCTGTAATCTACCCCATTGTCTGCAATCATATCACAACCGGATATGGACATGCAGGCATTATTTACGATAGCGACACCAATTACAGCATCACATTCGCCAAAATCAAGTCCCGAAGGAAGCGGTGCACAGGGATTGGGCTCTTCGCAAGTGCCGGCAAACCAGCTGGTGACGCCACCATAATAATAAGCATGGCATTCATTCACATAGGTAATTCCATCGCATCCACATACGGGATCATCATTTAGAGGACAAGGTGCATCAAGGTCAATCTGCTCGGGGTTGATGCAATCATTGGTTTCAAGGCAAGCTTCGCACTCCTCTGGAGAGTCGTAAAGGGCTGGTGTATAATCCACGCCTTCCACCTCCCAGCCGCATCCGGATATGGGCTCACAAGCGCCTGCCAACACTCCATATCCAAGAAACATATCACAAAGTCCGAAGTCAATATCTTCCAGGTCGGTACAAGGTTCGGCAGGTTCAGTCGGTTGTCCGGCACATTCACCTTGCGTCCAACTGGTTACTCCGCCGTAGTAAAAGGCATAGCATTCGTTGTCGTAGGTTACATCATCACAACCACAAACAGGATCGTAAATTTCAATACATATGGCGTCGGGGTCAATTTGATCGGGATTGATACAGTCGCTTTGCAAACAAGCCTGACAATCGGCCAGGTCTTCATAGAAATACGCGGAGTAATTTACGCCGTCCGACGCAATGGTGCCACAGCCTGAAACGGCAATGCATTCATTATTGATGAGCGCAACTCCAATGATGGCTGCGCACATTCCAAAGTCCAGTCCGGGGTCAAGCTCAGGACAGTCACCCGGGGCAAAAATCGGGCATTCGCCTTCTGTCCAGGATGTCACACCACCGGAATTCACGGCGTAACACTCGTTGGAGTAGGTCTCACCATCGCAACCACACACCGGTTGAAAAATGTCGAAGCAAATGGCATCAGGGTTAATAAGCGATGGATCAATGCAGTCTTCCTGCGCTGACAGGAGCAGTGTGGGCAGAAAAAACAAGAGGGTATAAAGTCGTTTCATGGCAAAAAAAAAGAGGGTTCACAATATTGACTGTGAACCCTCACTTCGGTTGCCCGAAACCCGTTATGAATTTTAATTCGTTTTGATAAATCTTCCGTGCAACACAGTATCGTTCCCTGAAATCTGAATCAGGTAGGTTCCGGAGGCCCAGTGCTGGATATCAATAATGACCTGTTCTGATTGCCCGTTGTAAGGAACAGGCTCATTAATCATGCGTCCATCTGGTGTAAACACGCGCAGAGCCTCGGTTTGAAATCCGGCAGGCAGCACCACGGTTACCCGGTCTCTGGAAGGAACCGGGAAGATATGGAGGCTTTGATCAGCGTTGAGTTCACCTACGCTGGTAGGTACAACTTCAAACGGATCTGATATTTCCGTGCAACCATTTCCTGTTTCAATTTCCACGGTATAGGTTCCGGGGCCGATGATCTCAATGACAGGACTGTTTGAATTCGGGATGGGTTCGCCATTGAGGAACCATTGGTAGGTAGCGCCCCCAACAGGATTTATTCCGAGTTGGTCAGTATCTATGGCATCAATTACAGGCTGCGTGATATTGGTCATGGTAACCGTGATGGATTGCGAAGAAGTGCTGCAATCTTCACCACTGAATACCTGAACGCTGTACACGCTTGGCGCATTGATCTCAATCACAGCTCCGGTATGGCCGTTGTTCCAAAGGTACTCCGTCCATCCGCCCGGGGCAGCAATTTGAATGCTCTGGCCGGGGCAGATTTGCAAAGGACCTCCATTGAACTGACCAAGAGTTGCAAGGGTGTTGCCGCTGTTGATCTGGGCATTGAGCCAGGCACCTGTTTCAGCGGTCACCATGGCTGTTGGAATGGTCACATTGGGGCCCTGGGCACCTCCACCCATTTCCATCAATTCACCGGGAACGTTGTTTACAATAATAACCCCTACCGCACCGGCTTGCTGGGCACTGAAAGCTTTGGATCCAAATTCGCAGCCGCCGCGGTAAATCACGGCGATGTTGCCGCTCAGAGCGGCTCCGTTTACTGCATTTTCGCAGAGTAAGCTGTCAGCGGCAGTGCCATCGCGGGCTATCACGAGGTTTGAAGTTACACTTACACTGTTGAGATTGGGCGACCCCCAGCCTGCTCCAACGCCTTGAAAAGAGTAATGGCCCTGAACTTCGGCGGGATTGAGTACCGCAAAAGCTGTTTGGTTTTGACTCACCAACGATGGCACAGGAGGTTGAGGCAAAATGACTACGTCAATTTCTAGCTGCGATGAGCACCCGGCAGCGGTTCCCACCACGGTGTATGTAGTACTTGATGCCGGCGAGGCTTCTACCGTTTCGCCTTCGGTTGCGGAAAGTCCGAATGCAGGAGACCACGAAAACTCTGAGGCACCTGATGCCATAAGGGTTACGGGCTCACCTCCGCATGAAACGGCCTCGGTTGTGTTTACGGTCAATACCGGAGAATCAAAAACAGATATGTAGTTAACAACGGTAATTTCATCGCTACCCCACGGGTTGGTTACGGTCAACGTTACATTGTATTCACCCGCTTGATCATAGGTAACTTCTGGTGAGGCCAGATCCGACGTTGCGGGTGTACCTCCTTCAAATTCCCAGAAAAAAGATGTGGGTGCAAAAAGGCTTTGGTTGATGTACTGAACCGGAGTTCCTACACAGGCTGATGTTGAGTTTGAGGTAAAGTCAGCCACAGGAGCAGCCTGCACGGTGAGACAGTTTCCGGTGAGCTGCACATTGTCAACGTAGATGTTGTTTCCGTAATCGTTGTACGTTTCGAACTTGATCCGCACCTCACTTTCTCCGTCAAATTCACTGAGGTCAATGGTGAAACAGCCCGAACCAAGATCACCACCAAAACACCAGTCATTTCCGTTGGCAGGAACAAAATTTTGATTGAGAATGGTTCCGGTAGCAAAAGTCCCCTGACCATTTTCTGCCACCTCCAAAACGCGATGCGGATAGGTGGCACCACCGTCTGTTGAAACCATCACGATGAGTGAGTCGGCAAACTGAGCTGAAAAGCGTCGGTGGGCGTGCTGAAAATCGAGTTGAATATTCTGATGACCGGAAAAATCGAGCACAGGTGTTATCAAACCGTCTCTTTGACCCTGATCATCATAGTTATACAGGTTGATACCTGCTGCTTTATTGCCGTTTACGGAACCTCCTACGGTGAAAATCTCCCAACCAATGCTGTTGTCCGGGTTCTCAACCGTCCATCCCATATCATCAAAAGTTCCTTCTTCAAAGTCTTCTAGAAAAAACACATCGAGGCCATTGGACGAAATCTCCACATACCCCGGCATGGTGATGGTGTTGTTTCCAAAATCGTTTGATACTTCGAGAATCACATCGTAAAACCCTTCAGAGCTGTAGTTCACAATAGGGTTTTGCGAGGTTGAGGTTCCGGGGTTACCTCCGGAGAATGTCCAGTTATAATTCGTTGCAAGCCCTCCACCCGAGCTACCAAAAAACTGCACAGAGCCTCCGGGGCATGCCACTGCGTTGTTGCTGCTCACCACAGCTACAGGAGGAGCATTTACCGTGGCCTGAGCGCAAAGCACGGCCTGGTGAGCATTGATTCTCCCTGAGCCGAGTTGCCCGATAAAATTCGGGTTGACGCTGTTGATGTTATCAGCGGTACTTAAAATACAATCAACCACTTGCTGCTGTGGCAATTCGGGGTTCACCGAAAGAACAAGGCCAGCCAAGCCGGCTACCATGGGTGAAGCCATAGAAGTACCGCTTAGGTTGGCGTATGTGGGTGCATAGGAAGTGTTAAAGTAGGTGCTCAGAATCTGGCTACCGGGCGCAGCTATGTCAATCCAGCCTCCGAAATTCGAAAAATTGCTCTTGGCATCGTTGCTCGCGGTACTCGCCACGCTTACCACATTGTTGTAGCCCGCAGGGTAAAAAATGGTACTTACGTTGTCGTTTCCGGCAGCTGCAATGTTTACACAACCGGCATTGAATGCGTAGTTGATGATGTTTTGGCCTGTTGTACTGAAGCCCGAGCCTCCCCACGACATGTTGATGACATCCGCACCATTGTCGGCAGACCAGATTACGCCTGCATAGGCATCGGAGATAAATTGGGCAGAGTTTGAGCTCTTCACCGGAATGATTTTAATATTAAACCCGATGGAAGCCACGCCGATTCCATTGTTGGTAGCTGCACCAACAATACCGGCCACGTGGGTTCCGTGTGTCATTCCGGTTTGGTTGGGATTGGGGTCGGCGTTGTCTTGAGACACGTCGTAACCGGCCACAAGATTGGGAATCAGGTCTGGATGTGTGGTAAGTACTGCGTCATCTACAATGGCTACGCGAATTTCGGTGCTTCCTTGGGTAATGTCCCACGCGTCCTGGGCGCTGATTCTCCAAAGCCCCCATTGATTGCCATTTCCCGTTTGAGGCCCCAGGTCATTGGGTGTGAAGGTAGGCCTCATGATGGGAACCCGCTCTGCGTAGTTTACCACTTCGAGCTTTTCAAGTTCTCTCGCTAGCAACTCTTCATCCCCCACCCTATTGAAATACAGTTGATACACCTCCGATATATCGTTGGTGCGGGCAAAGTAAAAGGGCTTGCGCACGGTATGAATGCCAAATTCTTCGGCCAGCTCCTCTCCTATTAAACGGAGAAATGAATCAAGCTGAACCTCCTTCTTTTCCCACTGAATGGGTTTGGTGGCTTCAGGAGATACCTGAACCCAAAGTTCACCGGGGTAAAAAACGTCTGTTTCAGATTGAGCTGTGGCAAAAGACACCACCAACGACAGGGCGAGCCACGTAGGTAGCCATTTTTTCATAAAGGTCATGATTAAAGTTACTTGCAGGTTAACATTCGGTTTGAGGCATTGGTTCAGAACGCCCCGTGGTTTCAAATTTATTCGGAGGTACAATTAACAAAATACACGTTGATTCAGCACACAATGTTTTCGGCAATCTTGGAAAGGTAAAGTGTTGCCACCCGCAAAAGACTTAGGTAGTTCACTACCTGATGACGGTTATATGTCCCCGGTATTGTTCTACTTCCTGCGTGATGGCATTTTTCACTTCGATGGAGTACACGTATACTTCGGGTTGTGTAAAGTACTCACCACTTGCCTCAGCACCATTCCAGCCCTGATTTACATCGGTGGTTTCAAACACGAGCTGTCCGGCACGATTGAAAATCTGCATGCGGAAATGCGAAGGATCCCACTCGTTCCCCATCGGACGGAAGATCTCATTGATACCATCACCATCCGGCGTGAATGCATTGGGAATAAACACGCGGAATTCACGGGGTGTGAAGTGCGCAACGATCTCATCCGGCACCTGAATGTTCAAACGCATTTCAGGGCTTTCATCAGAGGGTACGGGTGCGTGCTGCACGGTGCTCCAATGGCTGAATTCCCATTTCTGCTGAGGTATCGCCTTGAAATGCGTATTGTTCATGGCCAGCACATTTCCAGTCCAGGGAAGGAAGGGCAACATGTTCCAATCGAGCATTACAAATCCACTTCCTTCGGGCTCTACGCGCACGGTTATGGGGTAGTTTGGAAGTTCTATGAACGAGGCTATGATGGTGTCTTCCCCTATAATCTGGAGTTGCACATTTCTCATATCCGCATTGGGTGCAAAGGTGCCGCCATCGGTTGATTGCCAACCAATGAAATCGTAGAATTCACTGGTGGGAACTGCCCGCAACGGGTGGGTTTCCTGGGTTGACAACATACCTTCCCACCACGAACCTTCGTCGGTGCCGTGGATTTCCACAGTTCCGTATTCAGGTGGATCGGTCATTACCACCACATTGAATACTGTAATGACCTGAAACAAGGCAACAATAGAATCTGCCTGCACAACCTCAAAGCTGATAAACAGGTCGTTGAGATTGGTCACAAGATGGTTTTGAAATGTCCACCCAACAAATTCATAGCCCTCTTCAGGAACGGCTTCAAATTGCGCCGTATTACCAGGAACGATTTCAACCGTTGCCGGATTATCCTCGAGTGTTTCACCATTGAACACCACTTGACCCATACCGGGCTCTTCGACCGTAACAATAAGTTCAACAGGCAGTTGGTAGAAATGAGCAATGACTTCATCGGTTTGAGCGGTGGTGTATGTGGCTACTTCGCTTGTGTCGTTGGGTGCAAACACGGTATCACCCTGATGTACCGTTTCCCAATGGCTGAAGGCCCATCCCGGCTCTGCGGTTGCCACAATATCGTGTTCTATCAATGCCGCTAAGGAGTCGGTATATGGATAGTTCGGTATCAGAAACTCATTGAGTTCTATCCATCCTGTTCCGGGAGGCTCAACATTAAAGGTTATGGGGTATTCCTCCAGCGGAATGAAGTGAGCGACAATCGTTACGTCACCCTGAGGGTTTACTGTGATTTCGAACTGTGTTTCATCGTCGTATTCCAACTCCCCCAACAGTGTTTCCCAAAACTGAAAGGCTGCCTCACCGGTTGCGTTGGCCGTGAGATCAAAGGGCACCTCAGCAAAATAGGTACCTGTCCAGGGTGAATCTCCCGGGCCGATGGTAATAGAATTAAGCACCACTTCGCCCTCGCCGATAATCTCTATGGTTACTTCGATGGCGGTCAGGTCGTAACAATCTTCCAACCCTTCTACAATCTGCTCCTCGCAACGGGCTTCTATAAAGTCTATCAATGACTGCACGTTGTTCTGCCAGCCTGCGTATGTACCGCCCCAGCGCTCAATTTGCCTTGGCATTTCAGGGTCAATCATGTTAAGAAGGCTATCTAAGTGAGCCAGCGCAAACTCGCAACTCAATGTGGAGTTGATTAAATCGGCGTAGCGGTTGATGTAGGTTTCGAAGAATTCTTCGTTCTCAAGCAAGGCGCTAAAAATTTGGGTATGCCCCTGCCCTCCGGGGTTGTTAAGCTGATGTCCGAAGCAAGGATCAGCATCAGGCCCTGTGTTGGGAATACCTGTGTAGTTGATGTAGTGCCCAAAGGCCGCATCCATATCCCACAAGGTGTACCGCCATTCGGTTGCTCCGCCAAATTCGTTGTAACCACGCCACCATGCTGTATTCCAGTTGAGCCAGTCTGCGGCCACAATCCAGGTATTGATGGCAAAGTAATCTATAAGACTGATCACGTTGAGCTGGGTTTTCACGTAGTCATAATTCACCTGATCGGTCATGTCCTGGTTCGTGATAAAGTTGCGCAGGGTATTCCAGTTGTCCATGGTGCCCCACTTTGCCCAGGTGTTCCCCCAGGTTTTGATAAAGTCCATACTGAATTTGTCCTGACTGTAGTAATAGTCAGTATATCTCCAATCGTCAACTTTTTCACGGTAATCGTACACTCCCCAATACTGGCCGTTGGCATAGAGCACACAAAACTCAGTGGAGCGGCAATCCAAATCCATCCCTCCTACCTGAGAGAGCGACTGTACATAGGCATCGCGAATATGAGCACCATTTTCATAAGGGTAATTGTCGTTGGCACCGGCCTTAAACATGTACCTTTTGTAACGAGGACGGTCTGAGATTCTGAAAAGCTCTAGTTCGGTTTTACCGCTGTAGCCCATTTTATCGCGATCAATCCAGTCAATGCCGCGTTGCGCGTAGGCCCAACTGTCGTTTCCGTGTTTGTTGGTGTCACCAAACGACTTTGAGATTCGTTGCCCGTTTTCGTCAAAAACCTCCATGGTGGTAATCGGAATATTTTGAACTCCACCCAACAGGATCAGCACTTCATCACCGGCTACCGAGAAAGCGGGCAGCGTATGCTGATCTTCACCAACAAAGAATGTACTCCATTCAAAAAAACTGCGCAGGAAGTCGGGGTTGTTGCTAAAAGTAGCTGCCATCAACACGGTGGTTTCATTGATGTTGATGGGACCGTTGTAAACCGGCGAGGCTTCGGTAGGAAAGGTACCGTCCAGGGTGTAACGAATCACAAATTCCGGACTGGGGTCTGGCAGCGAGATGGCGACAGTAATTCCACCTCCGTGATATCCGGCGGGTTGATCAAATTCGGGTGTTGGAGCGTAATTGGTGTATGGCGTTGAAGTATTGTTTGAAGCGTTGATGGTGGGCTGGGTAAAAACCACCCAATTATCTGCTCCATCCGGGTAGCGTCCGCGCGTGTGCCCAAGCTGACTGGTCTCTTCAATCATGTTCACATCCACAATGGTGCTGCCATCTGGAGCCACCAACGCGATGATTTCATTTTCCTGGGTTTGTCCCAGTCTGAAGTTAGCATGCAGATTGTTAAGGTCAAAGGGCAGCCCCATCCTGCCCGAAAGCCATATTCGCAAAAAACCATTACCCGGGATTACAGAGCCCGCGGGAAATGTCCATTTGTCGAGATTGGTGATGCGGTCCGTCATATGGTAACCGCTGAGATCATAGGGGGTTGGCGAGGTGTTGTAGAGTTCAACCCAGTCTTCACACTCGCCGAAGTTGTCTTCCACCTGGTTGGGGTTGTGGACAGAGCAAAGATTGGTGGCGCCTATTTCATTGATCACAACCTGAGCGGAGAGCATGGTGTGTGCAAACAAGGCAAAAGTCAGTAGCGCTATTTTGGTAAGCCAGTCGTCTCGGTAGAACATAGTTTAGTTAACGGTATTGATTTCAAAAACAATAGTATGTACTTGACAACGCCACCTTGCAGGATTTTGTTGTTACCTAACTGACGACAGGCAGAATGCTAAGGTTGCCCAAATAAATTAACATATCTCCTTATCCGTTATGTCTATCTGAATTTCAGGGAATAGCGGACAAAAAAAACGCCGCGGAAAAATCCGCAGCGTTTTCTACGAGAATGTATTCGTGCTTATCTGATTACGGTGATGTGCCCCATATAGGTCTTTATTTCCTTGCTGATGGCATTCTTGACTTCAATTCGGTACACGTAAACCTCGGGTTGTGTGTAGTATTGTCCACCAGCTTCCGAGCCATTCCATCCCTGATTCACATCGGTGGTTTCGAATACCATTTTTCCGGCGCGATTGAATATCTGCATGCGGAAATGCGAAGGATCCCATTCATTACCCAGTGGTCGGAAGATTTCATTCACGCCATCACCATCGGGGGTAAACGCATTCGGGATGTACACAGCGTACTCGCGAGGTACGAAGTGAGCAACAATTTCGTCGGGAACGGCTATATTGATGCGCATCTCATCGCTTTCCACAGATGGTACCGGCGCGTGGTATATCGTTGACCAACGGCTGAACTCCCATTCATTTTTGGGAAGGGCCTTAAAGTGCGTGTTGTTCATGGCGAGTACGTTGCCTGTCCACGGGTACTGTGGCAGCACGCTCCAATCCAGTGCAACAAAACCGCTTCCCTCAGGCTCTACGCGCACGGTAATGGGGAAATTGGGCAACTCAATGAATTGCGCAATGATGGTATCCTCATTGAATATCTGCAATTGCACGTTTCGCATATCTGCATTAGGAGTAAACTCTCCTCCGTTGGTAGATTGCCAGCCCACAAACTCGTAGAACTCATGCGAGGGAACCGCGCGCAGTGGGTGGGTTGAAAGAGTTGAAAGCATTCCTTGCCAGAAGGAGCCTTCATCAACACCGTGTATCTCTACTGTTCCGAATTCAGCCGGCTCGGTCATCACAACCACGTTGAAAATGGTGATTACCTGGAAGTGGGCTACGATGGAGTCGAAGGTTACGACTTCAAAGGAGAGGAAAAGATCGTTGAGGTTGCTGAAAGTGTGGTTTTGGAATGTCCAGCCTACAAATTCGTAGCCTTCTGCCGGAACAGCTTCAAGTTGGGCAATATTTCCCGGCACAATTTCTACTGTGGCCGGATAATCTTCTAGTTCTTGCCCATTGAAAATCACAGTTCCCATTCCGGGTTCTTCAACCGAGATAACGAGATCCACAGGCAAGAGATAAAAGTGCGCCGTAATCTCATCGCTTTGCTCAATGATGATGGATACCACATCGGTGGTGTCGGAAGGATCAAACAAAATGGGCCCGTGTGTGGTGGACTCCCAATGACTAAACGCCCACCCGGGTTCAGGAATGGCCACAAGGTTGTGGGTTGGGCCCGCGGTGAGAGAATCGGTGTAAGGATAGTTCAGGATGGTCTCTCCGTTGAGTTCAATAAAGCCTGATCCCTCGGGCTCTACCCAGAAGGTTACGGGATACATCTCAACCGGAATGAAATGAGCCACAATGGTTACGCTGCCATCGGGGTTTACCGTAATAGATAATTCGGTTTCATCATCGTATTCAAGGTTACCTACAAGGGTTTCCCAAAACTGGAACGCATCGTCACCTGTCGGAATGGCTGTAAGGTCAAAAGGAACTTCGGCAAAGTATGTTCCCGTCCAGGGGGAATCACCGGGGGTAATGGTGATGCCATTGAGTTGCACCTCACCTTCTCCTTCAATCACGATGGTCACATCAATTGCAGTTAGGTCGTAGCAATCCTCCATCCCCTCAATGATCACCTCAGCGCAACGTGTCTCAATAAAGTTGTACAAGGCATTTACGTTGTTTTGCCAGCCGGCCATTGAGCCCCCCCATCGTTGAATCTGCCGTGGCATTTCTGGTTCAATAATGCCAATCAAACTGTCGAGGTGTGCTATAGAAAACTCACAACTGAACACCGAGTTGATGAGATCCGCATATCGATTGATGTAGGTGTTGAAAAACTCCTCGTTGTTCAATAGCGCGCTAAAAATCTGAGTATGCCCCTGGCCTCCGGGGTTGTTCAATTGATGCCCGAAACACGGATCTGCAGTAGGACCTGTGTTGGGGATTCCGGTATAGTTGATATAATGGCCAAAAGCGGCATCCATATCCCACAGCGTATAACGCCATTCGGTGGCACCTCCAAACTGGTTGTACCCCCTCCACCACGCCGTGTTCCAGTTAAGCCAGTCAGAGGCAACAATCCAGGTGTTTACAGCAAAATAGTCAATGAGGCTGATTACGTTGAGTTGGGTTTTTACGTAGTCGTAATTCACCTGATCACTCATGTCGTTGCCCGTGATAAAATTCCGGAGGGTGTTCCAATTTTGTTGGGTGCCGTATTTGGCCCAGGTGCCTCCCCATGTCTTGATAAAGTCCATCTGGAAGCGGTTCTGATTGTAGTAGTATTCAGTAAAACGCCAGTCATCTACTTTTTCGCGGTAGTCATACACACCCCAGTACTGACCGTTGGCATAGAGCACACAGAACTCCACCGTGCGCTCATCCAGATCGAGGTTTCCAACCTGAGAAAGCGACATTACGTACGCGTCGCGTATGTGGGCTCCTCCGTTTTGAAATGGGTAGTTGTCGTTTGCTGCTGCTTTAAACATGTAACGCTTGAATTGCGCCTTGTCTTTCATGCGAAAAAGCTGCAGTTCGGTATAACCACTATAACCCATTTTATCTCGGTCAATCCAGTCAATGCCACGCTGCTGGTATGCCCAACTATCGTTACCGTGTTTATTGGTATCACCGAGGGATTTTGAAATGCGCTCACCGTTCTCGTTGAACACTTCCATGGTGGTAAGGGGCACAATTTGCTGCCCCCCGAGAAGGGTCAATACCTGTGTTCCGGCAACAGAAAAAGCGGGTAGTGTGTGTTGATCCATACCCAAAAAGAAGGTGCTCCATTCATAAAAGCCACGCAACATGTTCGGATTGTTGGAGAACGTAGCCGCCATCAGTACAGTTGTTTCCGAAATATTGATGGGCCCATTGTAAACCGGAGATGCCTGTGTGGGAAAGGAACCATCCAGTGTGTAGCGAATAACATAATCGGGGCTTGGGTCGGGAATGGTAATTTCAACGTTAATGGCACCCCCATGATAGCCCGCCGGTTGACTGAACACCGGGGTAGGCGCATATCCATCATATGGGGTGGCTGTATTGTTGGATGCCCCAACAGTAGGTTGGGTAAAGACCACCCAGTTGTCAGCTCCGTCGGGATAGCGGCCGCGGGTGTGGCCCACCTGCGATGTTTCTTCAATCATGTTCACATCCAGAATGGTACTTCCATCGGGCGCCACAAAAGCAATCACCTCATTTTCCTGGGTTTGACCTATGCGAAAATTAGCATGCAGGTGGTTATTGTCAAAAGGAACTCCAATTCGGCCGGAAAGCCATACACGCAAGAAACCGTTGGCCGGAATCGTTGAACCTGCCGGAAAAGTCCACTTTGAGAGATTAGACAATCGGTCGGTAAGGTGATGGCCCGCGAGGTTAACAGGAGCTCCGGTAGGGTTGTACAACTCTACCCAGTCTTCATGCTGGCCAAAATTATCCTGAATTTGATTCGGATTGAGGTTGTTTCCCAGGTTGGTTGCCATAAATTCGTTGATGACAACCTGAGCCTCTGCTCCAGTGGCACACAAAATTGAGCACAGTAAGCCCATTATCACACTCCAGACAGTGATGCGGTTCATTGGTCTTGGTTTTTGGTTTCAAAACTTGGCTCACATGTCTGGATGCAGGCTCAGACCGGAGTTGCTGTATAAAGGTATATGAAGTGTTGGTTTAATTCACGTTAACTTGACGCATTGTTTTTGGGATGGTTGCACAAAGAGATTACTTTACCACAATTCTTTTGGTTTGGTTTTGTATTCGAACCAGATAAACACCTGGTGTATATCCGGAAACATCGATGAAATGCGGCCCGGCACCCACGTAATTATAGTTGGCAACGTGGCTCCCAATGGCGCTAAACACCTGGATCGTGCCCTCCCTCCAATCCGTCATCTGGATGTTGATGTAGTCAGTGGCAGGAACGGGGTAAATGGAGAACATGAACTCCTCCGGTACATCAAACTCCTGAACACTTACTGTTCCGGGATCATTGGTAAAGCCCATGGTAGGCTCCAGGCATGTAATGGGGCCGAGTCCGTTTTCAAAACGACCTTCTGATATGTTTTGCTGTTGTTGTCCAAATTTCACATAATCCAATGTCACAGTATCCTTGTTGTAAAGGTGAACATATTCGCCGGAGCCTGACAGGGAGAATGTAGTGTGATAGGGCCAGATTTCATCGATACCGTCAATACCAGAGGCAAAAACCACTACGTAGCCTCCGGGCGCTACAATGGTCGGCTCCGGAAAGGTGTACTTGCCCGGATTGTTGGATTTGTCCGAAAGCAGGTATCCGCCCATATTCAGAACGATACTGGTATTGTTGTAAATCTCTATCCAATCGAAATTGTTGCCGAACTCATCCGTTCCGGCATCGGTATTTCGCGCCAGAAACTCGTTTACCACCAAACCGCGTCCAGTAAGTGAAGCACCGGAATAATCGGTTGGGTTATTGGGGGCACCGGGAGATGGGGTTGCATACAAAAACGGTCCGGAACCATTGGGCGTTCGGCTCAGCGACTGGATATTGTCAACCGGCCCGAAGGTGTAGTGATCAATGACAATGGTATCGGGGTTCGAAAGAACGACTTTTTCGCCCAATGACCCTTGCAACTTGAAATCTGCATGAAACTCACCCAGCCAGGGCTGGCCATCGCACCAAACCACCACATAATCGCCGGGATCAAGTGTCATATCCGGGAATGTGTACCGTGTACGATTACCGTGCTTGTCGGAGAGAAAGTATCCGCCGATGTCGATGGGCTCATCACCGGCGTTCATGATTTCCACCCAATCTTCAAACTCGTCGAATTCATTTGGGATGACAACATTACGGGCCATAAACTCGTTGATGACCAACTTTCCGTATTCAGGAATACATTGAGAATAAGCACTTGAAATGGTTACAAAGGCAAGTGCAGTGAGTAGAAGTTTTTTCATGTGTCTTGCAGGGTTGGATAAAATTTTAAAATCAACCCGCGAATATAGGCAATGCGCCACATGATGGCAAACACCAGTTTTCAGTTATTATCAGACGGCTGTTTACAACCTATCCTTGTTCGTGATGAGCAGGAACCAATCGTTGTCAATGGGCAGATATCCCTTGTCGTAACAGAAAAAATAAACCGCACCTGCCTTGGTGGTGTAGGTATGCGTATGGTAGGTAAAATTGAAACCCAATCGAACCAAAGTGTTCTTGTGGGTCTTTCCTTTTTCGTCCGGATTGAGCTCTGCAAGAATACTTCGGTTCTTACTTAAAATTCGATTTACGTTTCTTACCAACTGAATCTGCCCCCTGTTTACACGGTTGTAATAGGCATTGCGACAGAGATCATCGCAGAATTTTTTATCTGCCCTGCCGTGAAGTTTGTCACCACATTCTTTGCACAGCCTTTCTTCTATCTCGGTTCCATTCATGACTACAATATTGAAAACGATGGCAATATAGCAATGTTTACTGAAATAACCAGTTATCGCATTAAGTGACCCTTTTTAAGCGAGAGCATTCGCACACAAGTTTTGATTATTCTCCGGAATACTATATTTGCCCAAAATCTTGTTCGCTATGGAATCCAATGACCACAATCAGGCAGAAATCGCAGGACCGGTAATCTTCGCATTACTCTTATTTTCTATGGCCATCCTAGCCATCTGGATAATGAGCTAGGTCTTCCATCCGGTAAGACTCAGCTACATAACTTTTGGTGATAAGTGCATCAAATCATATGATGGCCTGAAAAAACTTCTTTGCAGTGTTGGCTGTAACTTTGCGGCCATAAATCAGGAACTATGGCTATTCAAAAAACGGACGATACCGGGTTTCAGGAGTTACTGGAATCCAACAACAAAGTGATTGTGAAATACTACGCCGATTGGTGTGGTTCATGTAAGTTATTCACCCCCAAATACCGGCGCCTCAGTGAAGATGAGCGCTTTCAGGGCGTTGTTTTTCTAGATGTGAACGCGGAGGAAAACGAAAGGGCCCGCAAAGCTGCCGGGGTTGACAACCTGCCATTCTTCGCGGTTTTTCAAAATGGTGAATTGGTTGAAGGCACTTCCACCTCTAAGGAAGAACAGGTAATTGCACTTTTGGAAAAACTGGATGCATGAAGGTTCCTGTAATCAAAAAGCTGGCAGAGGAGCACAACATTGCTACGCTTGAGAAAGCCGAAGAGGCCATTCTCAACGAAGAAAAGCCCACCATTGAGGTAACCGGTGATGACGAGGGCGAACAACTGACCCATGTGCTTGCGGCCATCGAAATCCGGCGCTCCATGGAGGGAGGTAAAACGTTGAACGAAGCTGTGCGCGCTTATTCTCAAAGGGTGCGAAAATCCATCAGCTAATCAACACCACCTGATGGGTGCATGGCCGTTTTCCTGAAGGTAACTGTTGGCTTGGCTGAAATGCCGGCAGCCAAAAAAACCGCGGTGTGCTGACAGTGGCGAAGGATGAGGAGCTTCCAATACCAAATGCCTCTGCCGGTCAATCATGCGGCCTTTGCGCTGCGCATAGCTTCCCCAAAGCATAAACACAATTTTTTCTCGTTCACCAGCCAACGTATTGATCACGGCGTCTGTGAACTCCTCCCAGCCTTTGCCCTGGTGCGAGCCCGCCTGATGTGCCCGCACAGTGAGGGTGGCGTTCAGTAGCAACACCCCCTGCTCTGCCCAGCACGATAAATTTCCGGAAACAGGTCTGGGGCATCCCAAATCACTTTCCAGCTCCTTGTAGATGTTGACAAGCGATGGTGGTAATCCAATTCCTTCGGGTACAGAAAAACACAGGCCGTGAGCCTGTCCGGGTCCATGATACGGGTCTTGCCCCAACACCACTACCCGAACAGCTTCAAATTCGCAGGAATCCAATGCAAGAAAAATGTGTTTTCCGGACGGATAGACCGTGTGCTGCCGGTACTCCGTCTTCACGAAGTCAACCAAAGAGGTAAAATAAGGCTTTCTGAATTCGCCCTTTAACCTTGATGCCCAGGAGGGATGTAATCGTACTTGCATAGTTTCTGTATCCGGGCCGCAAGATAACAAGTTCGCTTACGACTTCTCTTTTCGAGGCACGTAATTCGCAAAAGTGCCATCCCGAAAAAACACCACCATGCGCTCCACTTCTTCCTCCTTAATGGACTTCGCAGACTCATCTCTTTCCTGAGATTCTTCCGAGGGTTTTGGTTTGTTCTCCACAGGCATCTCCGAAACCGTACTCGCCGACGATGCCACCCCCGTAATAAGCCAATGCGCATTCACCTTCGGAAAGCGAATCAGGAGCTTCTCAAGGAACTCAAAACCGGGCTTATTTCTACCAGAAAGTATGTGCGACACGTTAGAGCGTTTCACACCTATTTCATCAGCAAAAGCCGACGGCGTAAGTCCATTCACTTTGATAACAACACGTATGCGATCAATCAATTCCATTGTTTACATTTCTACACTGTACTCCCCATAAATCATACCCTTCAGCGGTCAAAAACACCTTGCTTTTGCACAATAATCACTTGAGCTAATCAATCTCAAATAGCTGATTATAAAGTTACAAGTGTACATTCAGTTCGTTCTCGTTACAAATGTAATCAATTGAGGGGATTTTGTACTTATTTCTGGGCAAAAACGCTGTTTACAAATGTAAACCACGTGGTGTTCTGTGCTGCGAGCACATACATTTTCAGCCACCCACTTAACATATGGGGTGCTTTTTTTTATTTATCATTCATCACGCATTTTGATGACGACCTTGGAACGCCTTTTTCATGGGGAGCAAAGGCGAGATTTACATACCCCTGACATGCTTTCGGAAATGATGTTTTGAGAACCATCATGGAGAGAAAGGAGCAAGATTAACTGCTCCCGGTTATGGGTTCTTCTCCCCTTTCCTTTCGTGTGCAAAAAGGCTGTTATAGTTTAGAGCTCAAAAAGACGAAGGCAACAAGCAGAAGCAAATCTACCTAGCGAATAGACCGGGTGTATCCCATGCCTAGAACGTAAATGAAATCAGGACGGCGTTGCCGGATTTGGCTTTGATAGAGGTAGTACACCTCCAGGCGTTCTTTGGGACTCAACTTGTGTTGCAGCCCAAGTATGTAACGCTGACGATACACCTGGCTTTCCCAGGTGGGTCTCGCTCCTAAGCGAAAATATGCCTCACCCGAGCCGGTAACGCGCCAGTTTTTGGCAAAGTACCACCGCAATGAAAGCTTTTGACGGTAAAAGAAAGCTCCACGTGTGTTTTCGCCCGGGCCAAAGATATCCTCAACTCCTGTTTGTATCTGGTTTCGGCTGCGAATCCGGAAGTTACCAAAGCGATGATGCACTTTGGCGTTGGCGTAAAGCTGGTGGCGGTACAAAACTCCATCGCGCCAGTGATTCTTGATGTTGAATACGTAGGCTCCTGTTACGCGGAGCCATGGAGCAATGTTCTGGTTGAGCCCCACATCAAAGAAGCTGTAGTCAAACCGCGAAACGTTCTCGTTAAGGCGATACTGGTTCTTATAGTGCAGCCATGTGTTTTTCTTCAGACGATAGTCGAACTCATAATAAGCCCATATCGCGAAGTCCTCGCGTCCAATCGTTCGCTCTTCCTGCGTAAAGGATTGTGTGGCAAACAACAGCGAGGCTGCTACACACCAAAATCTGCGGTTCATCATTTCCTTGAAGTACGCAAAGTAAAGCTTTCGGCATCACTTAAACAACAGCCCGTGCCGACTGCTCCCTGAGTTTAACTCGTGGCGCATGTCCCACAGCCTCGCCCCCTCTGTTCTTACATCATAGGTCCAATTGTCGGGGTCATTACAGCAAAGCGTTCTATAGCGGTATCCTGAACCAAGAATAACGTCGCCAACAAACCCTTCATCCGGAAATAGTTTCGACTTTCCATCCATCACCAACATTTCCAGATGAGGGAATGTGCTTTGGTCAGGAGAGGAATGCTCATCGCTGCGAATTGCGAGCCGTTTTCCGTGAAAAGAAACCAAAGTGCCTTGCCTGAAAAAAGAATTGCTCCGTTTGGGCACATCATCCTGCAAGGTGAGAAACTGCGGTTTTGAATGTCCAAAACGAACCCAGAAGTTTCCGAGATGAAAGTTTAGCCTTTCCGGGTTGCGCATCAATGACTCGTCGGTCACAACGATGTTCTGCTCACCATCAACGAAGTTTACACAGGTTGAGCCTGGTACATGCGCTACCAACACCATCCTTTGATTCTTTAGTTCAACCAGGTAGGTGGTGCGCAATGTCAACATAAGCACCAACAAAAGAGTCAAAGCGCGTAAGGTTTGAACCTTAGGGCGATAAACCATAACTGTAAAAAATGCCAGAAAAACATATACCAGCACCAGCATCATTTCGCTGAAGTACAAGTTTTCGGTGAGTGACCCGGGAAGGTTTTCAATGGACACTATGAGCCAGTTCAAACCACTCACTATGGCATTGAGAGCTGTTCCGAGTAGCTCGTACAAGGGCTGGATGATACCCGACGCCATGGTTGCGAATCCGGCAATCAAAACTACTGTTGCGGCCGGTATTACGATGAAATTTGAAAGCAGGAAGTAATTCGGAAATTGATGAAAATAGTAGATACCCAGCGGAAAAGTAGCCAATTGCGCGGCAATGGATACGGCGGTGAGTTGCCACAATTTATCGAGCAACCAGTTGCGTGTATGCCAAAGGGCGTAAATTTTGGGTTGCAGCAGCACGATGCCCAACACCGCTGCGAAGGAAAGCTGAAAGCCTACCTCTTCGGTGATGAGCGGGTTGAAACAAATCAACACAAGTGCTGCACCTGCAATGCTGTTGTAGATGTTTGTGGATCGGGAAATACCTTGCGCAATTGCAATGGCCGTGAACATGGTGGAAGCCCGCATTACGGAAGGCGACATTCCTGTAATCAAGGCATAACTCCAAAGTGCCAAAATGATGATGAACAGCCGCAACCACCCCCTGGCACCACGGTTGCCGAGCCAACGCAGCAGCCACACAAGCACCATATATATGATTCCGACGTGGAGACCGGATACAGCCAGTACGTGCATGGCTCCGCTTGAAGAATACGCGTTGCGTATTTCTCTCGACAAATGATCCTTTTGACCAAGTATCAGTGCTGCGCTTACGCCAAAAGCATCATCATCTTTGACAGCTCCTCTGAGCAGGCCAACCAGTGCTTTGCGCGAGTCTTCTACCCAATTGCGGAAGCCGGTTTGGTGGGAACTTGAAAGCAAACGGACCTCAGAGGGATCGCGCAGAAAAAGCGTATGGGTTATACCACGGCGATAGAGATACCGCCGGTAATCAAATTCGTATGGATTCATTGGAGGCCTTACCTCTTGTGGCGTACGGGCAACGAGTATCCTGTCTCCCCTCTTCCATCCAAATACTTCCTCCTTTCGGTAGTAAACAAGAACCCTTGCGTTGGCCGCCTGATATCCATCTGCATGGTAGATTCCCCTTACCCGTGCCGTGACTTTCTTTGAGCGCGGACTTTCTTCAGCATGATTCAGAAGCTCCAGGTCCACAAAATCTGCGCGCCGCTTGTTTTTGAGGTGTTCGGGATGCGAGACGAGATCTGAAACACGTTCAACGGCTCCTCCGAGCGACACAAAAACCAACAAAAACACTGCCGCAAAAAGCTTTTCCGCGTGCTCACGTAAAACAGGCCAAAAGCAGATGGCGCCCATCAACATCATGCCTAAAGTAGCCCCTGAAACAAACCATGAAAGCGGAATCAAACCAGACTTACCAAGGTGAAGGCCCAGCAAAAACGGCAACAACACGCGAAAAACAGGAACTGTCCTCCAGAAGTTGATTTTCATGGCAACCGTTTGTGTCCATAAATATAGCACAAACCGAATTCAATAACAACCAATGCTTCAATGCATCAAAATCCAAGCACAGCAAGGACTTCTTGAATGTTTTTTTCAAGTTTGTCGGCTTCGTCCTGCCGGTAACTGTAAGCGGTGGTTTTGTGCACCTTTTTGTCCTTGTAAAAAGCTCCCGCTTCGAGAAGAGCGCTTGTTGATTGCGCGAGGTGAATCAGTGTTTCAGCACCTTTCTGCGGAGTGCGCCCAAAGGTTTTGAAGAACCAGCGCGCAAACCAACCTGCGTCTCTTCCAAGGCGGGTATCTACCAATCCGGGATGCTGACAAACGACCGATACCCCATCTCCTGCCATCGTTCCGGCCCAACGCCTTGTGAGAAGTATCACCGCTAGCTTGGATTGCCGGTACGACTTAAAACCGCTGAAAGAGGATCTGAACTCCGGGTCGTTAAAATAGATCTTGCCCTGATGAAGTCCCGAGGCTGTGAGCAGGATTTTCGGTTCTGAGCTCTGTTTGAGCGTTGGCATCAGCAAGTTATTGATAAGCACATGAGATACCACGTTTACCTGCCAGGTTTCCTCCAAACCGTTTGTTGTTTCGCGAAAGCTGAAATTCCAGATACCCGCGTTGTAAATGAGCACGTCGAGGGAGTCTGTTTGATGGGTGATTGCATCACATGCAGCTTTTACGGAGTGCAAATCTGCCAGATCTCCTTCAACAGGTATCAATTGGCCGTGTGAATCAGGGTATCGCTGTTTGAATTCCGCGGTCAAAGCTTCCGATAGCTCCTTGGTTCTAACTAAAAACCAAAGTTTTGCGCCCTCACCTACCAACGTCAGTGCGGCCTCTTTTCCCAATCCCGAAGTGGCACCTGTCATAAAGATGCGCAATGATTTTTCGTCGCTACTCATGGAGCAAAAGGTAGCGAAACAGATGGAAGAAACGGTGTGCTCAAATCTTAAAAAAGATCAATGCCTGCTCCGTTTGTTGGAGTGCCACACAAGCTACCTCACCACCAATTTCTTCACCACCGCACCTTCATCTGACTGCACCTGCACAAAATAAAGCCCCGTTGCGAGGCCGTGTACATTGAGCTCATGACGTGTGGTATTGAGGTTTCCGAGGTTGCGCACCTGCTTGCCGGTTGCGTCGAGCATTTGCACATGCCACATGCCTGTCGGAAGCTCCAAAATGGCCACATCGGTAGCGGGGTTGGGGTAAATCGCTACTGTGCTTTCAAGTAGTTCCTGTACCGAAACAGACACAACAACCATGTTGCTGCTGAGGCTGCAGTATGTATTGTCGAAATACACAATCACAGAGTACTCACCCGATTCTGTTGGAGTGATAGCGGGCCCGTCCTGGCTAAAGGGAAGCCCATCCAGAAACCACATGTAACTGCTGCCTTGCGGTGAAACAATCAACTGCTCGCCATCAAATTCGAGGGTTACTTCATTGGGCACATCTGCGATCTGCACCTGAACATTCACTTCTGCAACGCCGCATTCATTTTCTGCAATGAGCGTGTACATGCCCGATTCAGCGAGATTCACCGTATGTCCTTCGGCCACCCATACATCGTTCAAATACCAGTTTACCTCGCCCTCGGCCGAAATCTCCAGCGGAGTATCAAGGCCACAAACCACAAAACCCTCCATGGTATAGTCAATGGACGGCGAAGGCAGCAACGGAATTTCGAGCGATGTGCTAAGCGTACAAATAGCATTGGTTGTGGTGAGTTCTACCGTTACCGATTGGCCTGAAGCAGTAAACTCCAGTTCCTCCCCGCTGAAGGGTTGTCCGTTGACTACCCACGCGTAATCGTCAAAATCTGTTCTGTTGGAAGTGAGTGTAAAAGGAACACCTGTACAGGCCGTTTCGTTCATGACTATGCTCAGGCTACCCTCTGAGCAATCCATAAACGTTGTCACTGCGTATTCAGTTATCACCGGTTCTTTAAAGTCGAAAAAGATGTAGGCCTTGTTCATAATGACATCATCCAGTTGCACACCGGGCACAGTTTTAATTCTGAAATGAATATGGCCATGGCTGCCAGGCTCATCCGTAGTGCTGTCGGGCAGCATGATGTTGTCAAAAAACCACTCAATGTGCTGACCTTCGTGGAAGATGATTTCATAGTCGTGGCTGGAGTGAATCATTTCGAGCGAGTTCAAATCGAGTAAATCGGGCAGTTCATCCTCTACCCTTACAAATGTGGCAAAGAAATTACCGGTGTTCTGAAAGCGAATCAGGTATTCGAGCTCCACTCCTTCGCCATCGGGAATTTCGGTATGGTTCACCTGGGGTTGATCTACTGTTTTATCATTGGGGTCGAAGGCTGCTACTACAGAGTGTGTAAAGGAGTGAACATTGTTTTCAGGATAGGGGTCTGCGGCCGGGTCGGGCATGGCATTCACAGAAAGTACCGGGTTCATTACAGTACCAGGAGGTGTACCAGGCGGCACGTTGAAGGTGACAACAAAGCAATCCTGCTCAAAGACACCGAGGTCGCTCATTACCCATGTTATCTGTGTACCCGAAACATCTCCTCCTGCATCATTTACCAGGGAAACGCCCTGCATATTGGAAAAGTCTAACTCCACCTCATAATCTCCTGATGGCTGAGAGCCAATGTTTTCAATACACAGGCTATAACTGTGATTAAAGCCGGGGCGCGGCGGAAGTCCAATGGGGGTAATACTTACGCCGAGGTTGAGGAAATCTGAGACTGGGCAGAGGGCGAAATCTAGATCGGAAAAATTCTGCACCACATCTGAATAAACATTGTGCTCATTTACCGTAAAGCCGGGTAGGTCCTGAAGGGTAAGAACTACATTTTCATTCAGCGGAAAAAGCAAGGAATACGCACCAGACTGGTTGCTTGTGGTAACAAGCTGGTCATTGCGAAAAACATTAACGCCAGCCACTAATACATCATCTACACCAAAGATGCCATCGCAATCCAAATCAACAAATACATTTCCCGTAACGGATGCAGAATTCGAAGATTCAAGACAACCGATGCACAGCGGCTCAGTTGCGGCTGTAGAGGCACAAAACCCATCCCATTGTGTATTGCAGCAAAAAGGGTCAGTAGCACAAATTATATTTTCACATGCGACATCGTACGGAAAGCCCGGTGTACTTTGGATCTGATCGCAATAGGGGCCTCCGGTTAAATCACCCACAGTGATGGTTATTGTCTGCGAAATATTGTTCTCCGGCACCTGATCTGCTGGCAAGGAGCCGTCCAGCGTGGTCACTGCCTGGAAACTCACGGTTTCTCCAATGCCGGCATCGCTATCGAGAACAAATTCAACAATGAAGCACTGAGTTTCAAGCGCACTCCACTCCACATCTTCCCATAGCACACTGTTTGCGTCCACTGTGCCACTTCCGCCCAAATCTACCAGCGTAAAAAAGCCACTGTCGTCGGCTTCGAGTGATATGCTACCCAAGGCACTCCACGCTCCATTATTGGTAACACAAATCTCGAACTGCACCTGATGGTTGGATAACACTTGAAAATTATCGGGAAGCGAAATCCCATCACCAAAAACAGGACTCAGGCTCAAAGACAGATCGTAGTAATCGGGTACAGGGCAGTAGCCGAAGTTTAAGTTGTCAAACAATGCTGACGTTTCCGGCGTGATAACTTCGTAACTGTCTGTGCTTGTAAAGCCGGGCATGAATTGACCTGTAATGGCATGAACCAGGTTGTGAAGCAACTGGCCTGAGTAAAATCCGTCTGAACCAGCATTAGCTACCGGCCCACTTTGACTGCTTGATATCGAAACATCAGGTAAAGGCAGGTCTTCCATGTCCCACACTCCATTACAGTTGTAATCTATAAAGACCGCACCTTCAATAGTACTCAGAACAGCACTTGATAAACAATCCGCGCATTGCGGTGCATTGCTGGCAATGCTGGCACAAACGCCATCCCAAAAATTTGTACAGCAAAATATATCTGCTGCACAAACAACCGCTTCACAGGCTGGGTCTGCAGGAAATCCGGGGAAGGATTGTATCTGGTCGCAGAAAAAATTACCAATACCAGCAATGATACTCTCGAAGTTCTGCGATACGAGGTTATTCGCGCTGTTGTAATCCAGCCCGCCCGCAGAAGTCAGTGTAACTTCGGCTGAAACGTTGATAGTGGTAGAAGCAGCCAGCGTAGAGTCAACCAAAAGAGAAATTTCAAAGCAAACCTGATCCTGGGGTGCCAAATCGTCCACCTCAAATGTGACTACCTGAAAATCACCAATACCCGATTGTGCTCCGCCACCACCATCCACAACAACAATCGGGTCGGCTGTAATTTGAAACACAAGATCTCCATCGGCAGCGTTTATGCCGTGATTGGTTACGCAAAGCGAAAATGTCTTTATCTGCCCGGGAGACCATAGAGAAGCTGTGTTTGGGGTGTGCGACCAGGTGATACCGAGATCGTGGTAGTCAAATTCCGGACACTGAGATAACACCATATCCTGAAAAACCAAAACGGTGTCCGTAGCATCTACAAATACGTTAATCGTTTGGTCAAACCCGGCAGCGGCGTCTGTATAAATCTCATGTATAGCTCCCGTGGTGATTTCAAAGCTGAAAACCCCATTTTGGCCACTGTTACCTAAAAGCCCATCCACCGAGCTATACACGGGTACACCCCCCATGCCAATATCATCTGAATCCAGCTGTCCGTTGCAATTCTGGTCAATGATTACTGTTCCACTTACGGAAACTGTAGGGTCAGGCTCTGAAACAGGCACACCACAATTCAGATTACTGAAAACGTAGGTTGCTTCCTCGGTTACCACTCCTTCAACCACATTCACATCACACCAAACAGAAAAGTAGGGTGTATTATCACTCAAGCCCGATGAAATGGTGAAACTCAAAGGTTCATTACTTGTTTCAATGCTCAGGTTTTCCATGTAGCCATTCCCATAAGGCCCACCAGAAAGAATTACCGCTCCTGTATTGTCTTTTAACTGCCAGGTGGTGGCATCACCCCACGAGTTTGACCAGACCGAAACAGTCCACTCATTCTGAGCAATTAAACCGGTTGACAGGAAAAAAGAAAGAAGAAGCGTAAATAGCGAAACGAAGAATCTGTTGTGTGAAGTAGTGTAAGAAATCATGGCAGTAAAGATTTGCTCAAGCTAACGAAAGTCCGGTATCTACGCGTGATTTCGTTGAAACGGACTGGCTGATGCTTCAGATTGGTTGCCTTAAAGGTAGCAAAACCTTTTAGTTTATTGTAATCGCAGCCAAGAAAGGTCTTTGTAATATTCATCCCCGTTCTAGCAAATCACGGAAAAGAGTCTAAAAACCCGAAAAAAACTACCTTTCACCTCTCCAAGTCATGTAAAATGATTGAAAGTCTCGCGGAAAAACTACACAATACCCTGGATTGGTTTTCGACCAAAGGCGCGGACCTGCTGGTTGGAGTCATTTTATTGGCTCTCTTCAGTTTTATCGGCTCATTTCTAAGAAAAAAACTCCTGAAACAAGCCGCCAAAACACCCGAAAAAGGTGTGGTCATTGGCTTTATTGGGAATATTATGATGGCTGTAATGGTTGTGGTTGGGCTTTCATTGTTTCTGCGCGAGATGGGCTGGAGCAGGCTCACCGCCGGATTGCTGGCTGGGGCTGGGTTCATCTCCATTGTAATCGGGATTGCCTTTAAGGATATTGGTGAAAACTTTCTGGCAGGTATCCTGCTTGCATTCAGCAGACCCTTTCAGATAGGCGACAGAATTGAGGTTGACAGTAACAGCGGTCGTGTGCTGCAGCTCAATTTACGCAATACACACCTGCGCACTTCCGACGGACGAGACGTGTTCATCCCAAACAGCTTACTGGTTAACAGGGTGCTCACCAACTATACGCGTGATGGTTTAATGCGCCACGACTTCTTGATTGAAATTGACGACAGCGAAGATATTGGAAAGGTTACTCAACTCATTATTAAAACAATGGAGGGCGTACAGCAGGTTCAGCAAGCTCAACGACTCAAGCCTTTTGTTTTGATTGACTCATTTGGGTCGAATACGGTAAAACTCAAGGTATTTTTGTGGCTCAACCTGCGTGAAATTGAAACGTCGTCACCGATCATCAAGAGCCGCGTTATGAAGCGCGTACACGAAATGCTGCTAAACGAAGGGATTGCCATGCCTGGCAGTATTATTGAAATCAAAAACTACGAAAAACCCGATGCTGCAAACAAATGATTAGCCACCCGCGTTAGAAAGAGGTAACCAAATACTTCATTATGTCCGATCAAAAGAAAATAGCCGCCAAAGTCCCCGTTCAATGTCAGTTTGAAGCTGGCAAGAGCTACGCGTGGTGCACATGCGGTCACTCAGCCAGGCAACCCTACTGCGACGGCTCGCACCGCTCAACAGATATGAAGCCGATGATTGTGACAGCTGAAAAAGATCAGTCTGTGTGGCTCTGCCAATGCAAACAAACCAGCAATCCGCCGTACTGCGATGGATCGCACAAACACTGCTAAAAACCCTATGAAACTCGCTATTCTTTGCGGCTCCGTCCGGATGGGCCGAAAAAGCATTCACGTAGCCAGGCACCTGGAAACCACCTTTCAATCCAACCCTGCCTTTGAGTCGGTAGAACTGCTGGATCTTGCAGACTTCAACCTGCCCATGATGCAGGAGCGTCGCGGACAGCACCCGAACTTGCCGGCCGCAGCCGAGAAACTTGGTATAGCCCTCGAAAATGCAGATGCTCTGATGGTGGTTACACCCGAATACAACGGCAGCTATCCCGGAGTACTGAAAAACGCGCTGGATTATTACCTCGACGAATACCGCAAGAAACCTGTGGGTATTGTGAGCGTGAGCAGCGGAAGCATGGGCGGAAACCTTGCCCACAAGGAACTTACGGTGATGTTTATGCGAATAGGCGCCTTTGTTTCACCCAGTCGGCTGTATGTATCCGAAGTGGGTAAAATGTTCGAAGAGGACGGTAATGCCGTGGGCGAAAGGTATCTCAAGGCGTCTGCAAGGTTTGCCGATGAGTTTGCCTGGTTCGCCGACGCCATCACAAGCGCATCAAGGTAATCGTCGTTTTCAGTAACATTTGTAGCAGGGCAGCGTACAAACTCCGGTGCCTCGCAGAGTTCAAACATACCCACTTCAGCTACCTCTAAAGTCGCTTTCTCTCGGGCTACGCCCCCTGCTACCCGGCATTTCAGAAGCCAAAAACCTGAAATGGAAAGAAGAGCTCAATAAAGCTGCTGATCGCTACCACGAAATTGGCGCTTGGGTGGCGGTGGTTTTTAACCTTGTTTTCTCGCTCAACGACTATTTTGTTATTCAGGAGGAGTGGTTCCGTTTCTTTGTTTTTCGTGCCGGGGTTTCGGCAGCAACACTCATTACACTGCTGATCTGGCGGCACTACAGATTCCCATCGGCCTACATGATTTTTGTACCATATGTGCTGATTTGTATTGAGAACGCTTACATGTGGAGTTTCATGGAGGTCGTCGATTTTCGAACGCACACTCTTGCGTACATGGCTATCTATATAGGTGCGGCCATGTTGATTGTTTGGCAATACTACTTTTCTGTAGCCGTGGTGATTCTTTCCACTCTCGCCAATGTGGCCTTTCTGAAAACCCATAGCCAATTGACCCTGGAAGAAATCATGACAAATGGCGGAATTTTGGTAGGCTCGGTGGCATGTTTTTCGGTATTGCTGATCCAAACACGCTACAGGTTGAACAAGCGCGAGATTATTGCGAGGCTACAACTTGCTGAATCCAAGAAGATTCTTCAAGAGCAAAAAGAAATCATCGAGGAAAACCACCGCGATATTACCGACAGTATTCGCTACGCCGAGAAAATTCAGCACAGCATGTTGCCCAACCCCGACTTACTCAATGAGATGGTGGACGAGTCTTTTGTGTTCTTTAAACCCCGGGACATTGTAAGCGGTGATTTCTATTGGTTTTACGACTCAGGCAAGCACTTAATCGTTGCTGCTGTTGACTGCACCGGCCATGGGGTTCCGGGGGCTCTGATGAGCATGCTGGGTCACTCTTTGCTCAGCAGAGCTGTAGTTGATAACCATGAAACAGACCCTGCTAAAATTCTCGATTTTATGAGACACGGCGTGATTCAATCCCTTCGGCCAAACGGAACCGAGGCTGCATCAGGAGGTATGGATATGAGCATTTGTGTGATCAACCGCGAGGCCGGCACTTTACATTTTGCAGGAGCATTCAACCCGCTGTTGATGGTGCGCAACGGTGAAGTTACCCAAATTTCAGCCGACCGCATGCCCGTAGGAGCTTACCCCGGAAAAGACCACCTTTGTTTTAGCACGACAGAAATAAAGATTGAACCCGGAGACGGTTTCTACATGTACTCAGATGGTTTTACGGATCAGTTCGGAGGTCCGAAGAATCGCAAATTCGGGTCCAAACAACTGCGTGAATTGTTGAGCAAAGTGTACCACTACCCCATGCACAGGCAAAACGAAATGATTCAGCATCAATTCAAAAACTGGAAAGGAAGTGAAGAGCAACTTGACGATGTGGTGATGATTGGCTTCAAAGTTCAATAACCGCCGATTGAAATCCCCTATATTTGGCAGACCTATCTGCTATGAGCGTTTACAAACTGGTTATTGCCGTACTCTCGTTGTTTTCCATTGCGCTGCTCAGCGCATCTGTGTTTATGCCTGAAGATTCTGAGGTGGCCAGACTGATAGGCTATTATGACTTCGGGTTGTGTCTCGTTTTTCTGTACGACTTCTATATTCAGTTTTCAAAAGCCGAAAGTAAAGCACGCTATTTTTTTACCTACGGCTGGCTGGATTTGCTCTCCTCCATTCCCATGATAGGTGCATTCAGGTTTGCCAGATTTTTCAGGGTTTTCAGGGTTTTCAGGGTCATCAAGTCACTTAACCTTTTGTGGATTTTCTTGCGAAGCCACCGGCGCTCGTCATTGTACGGCATCGTTGTACTCCTCATCTCATTGTCGGTGATTGTATGCTCGGTGGCCGTACTTTATGTGGAAAAAGACACTGGTAATATCCGTACAGCCGATGAGGCACTCTGGTGGACCTTTGTTTCCATCACAACGGTTGGATACGGCGATTTTTACCCAACCACGGGATTGGGCCGGATTTTGTCTGTAGTGCTAATTTTCAACGGATTAGTTGCTTTTGGGACTGTACTTACCTACATGAACGAAAAGCTGGCCTCAATCAATGATGCAGGGCCCGACACCGGTAAAGAGCTCTAATTGTGAGATCCTCACCTGTCTCATTTGTTCATTGAACAACCAGAATGAGGCCCGGTGCAAACCGAACCAACCTTGGTGATGCTTTTTTCCTGATTTGCGATTCTTCTCACGACCCTATCTAAGCGAAACTCCCCATCTCAACAAATCATACGTCAAGCTCAAAAAAACGAAACCTGACCTTGGAAGCCGGCACAGAGCGAATAAACAATCAAACCTGGAATTGGGCGTAGCCGGAGTTTTTGTACTTTTAACCATGGGTGTTTTTGAATTGTTACCTTGCATCGCAACCTATTTCAAGAAGTCACACCAGGCACCAACTTTTTTACTCTTCATGAACTGTTTAGGTCAATGCCGCAATAATTTTTTAAGCTAATGCGGGAATCTGTTCTCAATGCACTGCTGCAATTGTTTGCGCTGGTTACAGAAACTTCCGAACAGCAAAGTGACTCACTGGCACACGCACAGGTTAAAGCCTTTCTGGCGCCACGAGTAGCTCCCGATAAGCTGGAAGATTACCTCGGTCAGTTTGACGATTACCTGCGCGCTTTTCACAAACCGGCCAGGCCCGACAGCGAAAAATCGGCTCGCAAAAAAAGCTCCCTCAGCTCAGTAAAAGTACTGATGCTCTGCGAGGAAATAAACGAGGAGCTGATGCGCCCGGAAAAGATTACAGTCCTGATAAGGCTGATAGAATTTGTGCACAAAGGCGGCCGGATTGCTTTTCGCGAAACAGGATTTCTCCATACACTTACGCGCATTTTCAATATTGACGAATCTGTTTACCTGCTTATAGACCATTTTGTTACCGGAGGTGAAAATGACCACGACCAGTTGCTTTACATCTCCGCCCAAAGCGATGCCAAACGAAAACTTGTGCGCCGGGAAATGGCCGGACAACTGGTGGCCCATGTGTTGCCGGAAAGCGGCGATGTGTACGTGCGCTACCAGGGCAGTGATTTGATATTGCTCAACAACGAAACAGTTGAGCCCGGAACCGTGTACCAAATGGAACGCGGGAGTCTGCTTTTCGGCAAACAGATAGGGTATATCTACCAGAGCGAATTGCTTCAACACTACTTCCGTGCTGATTTTTCGCAACATATTCTCTTTGAAGCCAGGGAAATAACGCATCAATTCAGCGATGGATCGATTGGGCTTCACCCAATGAATCTGCTGGCCACTTCAGGGCAACTCATCGGCATGATGGGGGCGTCTGGTGCGGGTAAGTCCACCCTGCTCAATGTTCTCAACGGAAATCTGCCGGCCCATACAGGAAGCATCGCCATCAATGGAATGGAAACCGCCAGCAGGGAAGCCAAGAAGTGGATTGGCTACGTTCCGCAAGACGATCTTCTGATTGAAGAGCTCACCGTTTTTGAAAACCTCTACTACAACGGTAAACTTTGTTTGCCGCGCCTGGAAGACGACGAGCTCACTGCCAGAATTGATCGACTTCTGGAGCGCATCGATCTGCACACAATCAGAAATCTGCGCGTGGGTTCGGTGCTCGATAAGCTCATCAGCGGCGGTCAAAGAAAACGGCTCAATATTGCACTGGAATTACTGAGAGAGCCTGCTGTTTTGTTTGTGGATGAGCCCACCAGCGGACTTTCATCGCAGGATTCAGAAATGGTAATGGGGCTGCTCAGGCAACTCACTTTTAAGGGGCAACTGGTATTTGCGGTGATTCATCAACCCTCGCTGCATCTTTACAAACTGCTAGACAGGTTGATACTGCTAGACAAAGGCGGGAGGCTGGTGTACAACAACCATCCCATGACCGCTCCCGCCTGGTTCAGGGAAAGAGCAGGTTATGTAGATGCGACGGGGCAACTCAGCAAAGGCGCTGCCTACGCCGACCCCGATGAAATGCTGCGCATACTCGAGGCCCGCGAAGTGGACGAATTCGGGCGAAGAACCCAAAACAGAGTTCGCACCCCGCAGGAATGGTACGACATCTACCGGCAGCAAAAATCAACTAAACATACAGAAACCCCTCAAATATCAGGCTTTTCCGTTCAATCAGAAGCCCAATACAACACACCCGGCGTGTGGGAGCAATTTGCCGTGTACTTTGCCCGTAACCTGAAATCCAAATTGAGAAACAGGTCGTACATGGTCATTGCCTTGCTGGAAGTGCCTGTGCTGGCTGCAATGATTGGCTACTTTACCCGCTATGCCGCAGGAACAAACGACGACCCCGGCGCTTACCTGCTCTACTACAACAAAAACCTTCCGGCATTCCTCTTTATGAGCATTGTGGTGGCCATATTTGTTGGACTACAAATCAGTGCAGAGGAAATCATCCGCGACCGCAAAATACTCAAGCGTGAATCATTTCTTAACTTGAGTAGGTTCAGCTACCTAAACAGCAAGGTGTTATATCTTGTTATTTTGTCTGCCATTCAAGCCGTGTTGCTGGTGCTCATTGGCAACCTCTGGATGGGAATTGAGGGACTTTGGCTGACCTTCCTGGCCATCCTCTTCCCTACTTTCATTTTCGCCAATCTACTGGGCCTCAACATATCCTCTGCTTTGAAATCGGTGGTTACTATTTACATCCTGGTGCCCTTTTTGGTGGTACCCCAATTACTGCTGAGCGGGGTGATTGTGGATTTCGACACCCTTCAAAGTCCTGAAAAACAAGGCCAGGGAACGCCTGTCGTGGCCAATATAATGGTGTCGCGCTGGGCCTACGAAGCCCTGGCTGTGGGGCACTTTAAGCGAAACAAATTCAACCAGCATTTCTTTGAATACGAACGTGATAAGAACGAGGCCTTGTTTATGTTTTCGCTGCGAATTCCAAAATTGCAAGCCATCAACGAGCAAAGTGAGGAACTAATCGGCAAGGAAGACCGGAGAGAAGAACTCGTGAGCAACCTCAACCTCCTGCGCGATGAAGTAGAGCAGTTACAAACTGTGAGCATGCTGAAATTCAGTGAGTACGAGAAACTTGCACCTGAAAACTTCAATACCCTGACCTCAGAACTGCTCGGAGCGTGGTTGCGCGAAATGGAGCGCATTTACCGAAAACATTGGCAAACAGCCGATGACCGCATTCGTGCTACCCATGCGGAACTGGACGAGATATTTGCCCATCAGGGCGGCGCCACGGCTCTGATGGAAAAACACCACAACGAAAAGCTTGAAAATCATCTTCGCAACCAGCAGGAATTGCAAAAACTGCGCGAGGTGAATGGCCGTCTTATCCGCAAGGCCGACTACATTTATCAAACTCCTTCCCACCCTGCAGGTGGCGCCCCATTCTATTCGCCGGTCAAACGATTAGGAAATCAACTCATAGAGACCTCCTGGTTTAATATCGGGGTTATCTGGGCCATGAATCTGCTTCTTTATGCAGCGCTTCTGGGCAACTGGCTAAAGAAGTTTTTGCGGTGGACAAGCCGTTTGGGTAGAAAATAGCCCACCTTATCACGCCAACGAATCAGTGTCTAGTGAAAAAGTAAAAGGTGCAGCGGCTGTAAATCTTCAAAATCCTTGCAGTTTGATTCCTTAAAAATGAACCAAGGCTTAGCAATCAAAATCTTCGTCGCTTTTCAGCAGGCCGTAACTAACGGCAATCCGAAGTGTACCCACGACGCTTTCGATGGCGCTCAAGGTCCTTACGGGCTTTTTTCACTTCGCGTTCCAACTGCTTCGTATTTCGGAGAAAAGGCGACTTCTTAACCGCATTGCTATAAAGCGCGCGCGCTTCATCATCTCTGCCCAATTCCTGCAAATACAACACCTCAAGCACAGAACCGTGCGACAATGTGAGCGCACTGTGATGTTCCTTGCCCTTACGCACCACTACCAGAGCGGAGTCTGTCATGCACTCCCGTGCAAGGTCAACAGAGTTCACATTGTGGTATCCCACCAGCGACTTCAGGATAGAACCACATCCGGTAATCATTGCGGATGAAAAAACAATGGCGATCAGACAAAAAACGGAAGACGCTTTCATGGAGTGGATTTGGCGCGAAGGTAATGATTCTCATTTCACCGCAAGGCTCGCTGCGTTTCGTGAACAAAAGAGAAGATCCATTCGTTTTGAAACCGAAATCTGATTCAATCCTTGGGAACTGCTATTTTTGCAGCCCAAATCTGCAAACCCCAAAGCAATGATGTATCTCAGTCCAGAACGCGCCGAAAACCTGAAATTTATTGAGCAAAGTGCACGCGACTTTGCGGAACAGTACATCCGCCCCGATATGATGAAGTGGGATGAAAGCCAGGAATTTCCGGTTGAGACATTCAAGAAAATGGGTGAACTCGGTTTCCTGGGTGTTCTTGTACCCGAAGAATACGGCGGTGCAGGAATGAATTACCAGGAGTATATTTCTGTGATTGTGGAGATTTCCAAAGTATGCGGCTCCATTGGGCTTTCAGTGGCTGCACACAATTCGCTTTGCACCGGCCACATTCTCCAATTCGGAAATGAGGAGCAAAAGAAAAAATGGCTACCCAAACTCGCTACCGGGCAATGGATTGGCGCCTGGGGCCTCACCGAAACGGGTACTGGGTCAGATGCCGGAGGGATGGCCACCACTGCTGAGAAAGACGGTGATTACTACGTGTTGAACGGCTCCAAGAACTTTATTACCCACGCTATCAGCGGTGAAATTGCCGTGGTGATTGCGCGCACCGGAGAAAAAGGCGACTCGCGGGGTATGACCGCATTTGTGATTGAGAAAGGTACACCCGGTTTCAGCGGTGGAAAGAAAGAAGACAAACTCGGCATGCGCGCCAGTGAAACAGCGGGCCTCTTTTTCGACAACTGCCGCGTACACAAAGACAACGTGTTAGGCAAGGAAGGTGAAGGCTTTGTTCAGGCGCTGAAAGTACTGGATGGCGGAAGAATTTCAATTGCTGCCCTCTCTATCGGTATATCTCGCGGAGCCTACGAATGTGCCCTGAAATACTCCAAAGAGCGCGAGCAATTCGGGCAGGCCATTGCTAAGTTTCAGGCTATCGGGTTCAAACTGGCAGATATGGCAACAAAGATTGAAGCGTCTGAGCTTCTTACGCGCAACGCCGCTTATCTCAAAGAAAACGGCCAACCGATGACCAAGGAATCGGCCATGGCAAAGTATTACGCTTCTGAAGCGTCGGTGTGGATTTCCAATGAATCGGTTCAGATTCACGGTGGATACGGCTACACCAAAGAGTTTCCGGCGGAGAAGTACTACCGCGACTCAAAGCTCTGCACCATTGGCGAAGGTACTTCTGAGATCCAGAAGCTGGTTATTTCACGTCACCTGTTAAAGGACTAAGTTCAGCCATTTTCTGCGCTGCACGGGTTCCCGCGAGGAAACCGCTGGTCCATGCGTGCTGAAAGTTAAATCCTCCGGTAATACCGTCCACATTGAGTACTTCGCCCGCAAAGAAAAGTCCGGGGTGAGCATGACACTCAAAAGTTTTGAGGTTAACTTCCGATAAATCAATGCCGCCGCAAGTAACGAATTCCTCCTTAAACGTGGTTTTTCCATTCACTTCAAACTTGCTGCGAACCAGTTGCTCCGTGAGCAAATTCAACTCGCGGTTTGATTGTTCGCTCCAGGGCTTTTGGTGAATGCCAGCACGCTCCAGCAGGCGATGCCAAAGCCTCGCGGGAAGATCAAACATGGAGTGAGACGCCGGGAGCTGACGAGGATGCTTCTCGCGCCTTGTGAGCAGCGCGTTTCGCACTTCTTCTTCTCCTGTGGCGGTCCAGTTCACCAACACATTAAAGCGATAGGCTCGGCCGTGCAGATCGCGTGCTGCCCAGGCAGAAAGCTTGATAACTGCCGGGCCGCTCAACCCCCAATGCGTAATGAGCACGGGGCCTTCTTCCCTCCATTTTGTGCCTTCAATCTGCACCGCAGCCTTTGGCACCGACAGCCCCATCAGGTCGTTCATGCCGCCCTGCGGAATATTGAAAGTAAAGAGTGAAGGAACAGGGCTTATTGTTTTCATATTCAACGACTCAAACAAATCGTAATCCGTCTCTTTTGAGAAACCACCAGCGGCAATAATCAGGCTTTGGGTGAGCAGTTCGGCGCCCGATTTCGAGCGGAGCAGATACATTCCATCAGGCTTCTTTTGCAGCGATTGAACAGCCCAGCCCGTCCGAATTTCAACCCCGGCTTTCGCGGCTTCTTTCATCAGGCAATTCACGATGCTGGCCGAGTTATCAGAAACGGGGAACATCCTCCCGTCGGCCTCGGTTTTCAGGGCCACTCCCCGACTCTCAAACCAATGGACCGTGTGTAGCGTTCCGAAAATATCAAATGCCTTTTTAAGTTGTTTGCCGCCCCGCGGATAATGGCGCACCAATTGACTGGTGTGCGGACAAGCGTGGGTAACGTTGCAACGCCCCCCTCCGCTAATCGCTACTTTGGCGAGCAGCTTTTGCGTTTTCTCCAGCAAAACTACGGGATGGCCGGATTGCCCGGCATGGATGGCTGCGAAAAAGCCCGCAGCACCGCCTCCGACAACTACAATCGGGCAGTATTCCATTAGGCATCAACAGATTGAATGGCGCGCTGCAGCACCTCGGCAGAATGCATAAGTTGCTCGCGTTCATGTTCGTCAAGACGGGGCTCCAACACGCGCTCAACACCGTTTCCTCCCACAAGGCAGGGCAACGAGAGCGCCACATTCTTCAGGCCATAAGCCCCTTCCATCACCACCGAAAGCGTAACCACGCGGCGGTCATCGCGGAGAATGTATTTTACCAGAGAAGCCGTAACCAAACCAATAGCGTGGTTGGTAGCTCCTTTTCGTCGGATGATTTCCTGCGCTGCCTTGCGCACTTTGTCGCGGAAAACATGCTCCTCTTCAGGGTTCCAGTCCTCCCAGTTTCGCAGCGAAATACCGCCAATACTCGCCTTGGACCAAAACATCACAGACGAATCGCCGTGTTCGCCAAGTACATCCGCCTGAATGCTCTTGGGTTCTATACCCATCTCTTCGCCAATCATGTCGCGCAAACGAACCGAGTCGAGGAAAGTACCGGTGCCAATCACCTTTCCAACAGGCAATCCGGTAAATTTTTGGTAGACGTAAGTCAGCACATCCACAGGATTCGACACCACCACCAGCACGCCTTCAAAGCCCTTTAACTCTTCTGAAATCCTTCGGGTAATCTCGATGTTTTCCTTCAGCAATTCCAGTCTGCTTTCGCCGGGTTTCCCCCCGCGACCGGCCGTAACCACCACCACGTCGCAATGGTGCATCTCACTGATTTTTGCCGAACGTGCATTGAAGGCGGGCAAAAACGAAGATCCGTGATTGAGGTCCATCGCCTCGCCCTCTGCAATTCCCTCGCGAACGTCGTTGAGCAAAAGGTTTTTGGCTATGCCATTCTGAAGCAAGGAAATGGCAATGCTGCTTCCTACCCAACCCATTCCGATGATTCCTACAGTGCTACCCTTCATTCCTTTATGTGTTTATTTCCTGAATCCTCTCAACGATCATAAAAACCTCATTGGGAACCGACTAATCCACCCACAACGTCTCCACCAATGCCAGCATTTCACCGGGTTCGATATGGAGACCGGCGGCAATGGGGTAAAGCGCTTCCAGCATTTGGTCTTGCGATAACCTCGGCTGCCCGTCAGCAAGTACGCCTTTCGATTCGAGGTATTCGCGGAACTTTTCTACCCGGCCCGGCCCTACTCCTGGAATTTCAGTGACACGCTGCAAAAGCAGTTCAGGATTGTGATTGAGCGATACGAGCAGTTCGTTCACAGGCTCTATTTGTGCATCCGAAAAAGCCGCAGAATCAACCAGATGCTGTCGCTGAACGGGCGCCGGCCGGCCTTGCAGGTACAACAACAGGAACTTTTCAACCAAAGTGGCGCGGTTCAGCCAACGTTTAAAACGACTCGACCAATCCTTTCCGGCAAAAGCGGGCGGCCTTGTTTCCATTTGGCGCAATTGCCCCCAGAATTGCAAACGGTTTTGAAGCAACTGGTACAAGGTTTCGGTATCGGTAACCAGGTACCATAGGTGCAAACGCTCGATGGGGTCTTGCATCAGACTGAATTGCTTGACGCCAATGGCAGCACCGTATTCCCGGTGCGACAAGTCTCCCGGCCCGGGAACTTGTGCGGTGACTTCTGAGATCTCCGGCAGCGATTGAAAATCCAAAGGCGCTCCGGCTTTTCCGTCGAGCGAAATAGCGCGGTACTCCACATCAGAGTGATCATGGAGATAAGCTCGCCATTTGTTCACCTCGTCGGCCTGTGCGGTAAAGTAAAACACCTGTCGCCCGCTTCGGCTAATGGCCACCAGTGCCTCGATGATGGCCTGCGCCCGAACGTCGTCGGCATTAGCCAGTAATTCATCCACGAGCAGCGGCAAGCGGTATTGGTTTTCCTGTGTTTCGATATAAGCCAATCGCACCGCCAGCAGCAACTGAATGCGCGTTCCGGTGGAGAGTTCTTCGAGCGAAAGCCCTACCCGTTTCACCTCGTCCATCGCGCGGAAAGATTCGTTGGCTCCGTCGGGAATCTGCAGCGAATACTGTTGCTGGGTAATGGTTCTAAACAACACATTGGCTTGCTGATAGAGTTTTGAGTCGTTTTGGTCGTGGTGTGCGCTGCGCAAGGTTTCGGCAACAACGGCTCCGGTGAATTGTTGCAGGTTCGATTCAAATGCCCCTTCCAGTGCTTCAAAGCAATGTTCTTGTTCCAGCAAGGCCTTTTCCAGGTCGTGGCCCTTTTTGGTATCACTTACGCGGGTTTGAATTTCGATCACCTCGTCGTAAACTTTTTTACGCTTCTCGCGGATTTCCTCAAATCGGGCCATTCGTTGCTCGAGTTCTTCGGCCGATAACTCTTCCACTTCCGTGCGCTCTGATTGGTACAGCGCGTGATTCTCCAAATCAATCCGGGTGAACTCAGAATCGCGCGTTGCATTGCTTAGTTTTTCTTTTGCGGAAAGATAATCGGGCAACTGCTTGTGAAGTTCGCGGAGCTGATACTTGTCGCGGTTTTCAATCTGAAGCCGCGCATAGACCGCATCTATTTGTTCGTTGAGTTTTTCAGACTCTCCGTTCTTATCTTCGATGGTGCGGTTGCAAGCGTTGATCTCCAACCGCAGTTCTTTTCTGCGGCGTTCGGCTTTCTCCAATTGCTTAAAAACCTCTGTAGCCTGGCTGGAGCTTTCTACAGGTTGACGATCAAATTTTGCGAGCAGATGATTGAAGGTCGCTATTTTATTGGTTGCCCTTTCTTTTATCTCCGACAGATTGGCTTTCAGTGCATCGCGTTCATCACGCGCCTGCTGCCAGATGCGTGCATTGCTGAGCAAGAAGTACATCGCACCCGGCGATTGTGCATCCACAGTGACAGGAGCCATACCAAGCGCTTCGCGGTGTTGATCGAGCAGTTTTTGGAAGTCGTCCAAAGCGCCCTTGACGTCGGTTCGTCTTTTTTCACAGCGGGAGATGTGTTCGTTTATCGCTCTTTTTTCTTCGGCAAGCTGAATCTGCTTCGCCAATTCACCCAGGCATGTGCTCACTCCTTCGGGATTCCAGGATGAAGGCGTGGTAAGCCCCGTACGCTCATAATCGCGTTGGTAGGTACCTGCGTTAACTGTAGCATGCTGCGCGGACTGATTCCGCCTTGCGAGAAAAACAATAGCAACCGCAATCAGGGCCACCACCAAACCCCATCCCAACCACGGAAAATACACAGGCACGACGGCTGCCAACACGGCGAGCAAGAAAAGCGCAACAAGCGACCACTGAGGTACTGTGTTTACCGAAGACCCTGTGGATGGCTGCTGCTCCTGCAACCAACTGGTCAGCATACCTATGCCCTTTACCAGGGTGTCGCGGTCGGCCAATTCGGGCGGAAGCGCATTTAACCTTTCATTGAATGCAGAAAGTTCTTTTTCCAGCGCTCTCTGCTCCGACAGTTGCTGCCAGGTGTTGAGCCATGCGTCTTCAATGGGCTTAATCTGGTTGATTCGAAGTCCGGGCCACTCGGTGTCAGGATTTTTGAGCTCGAGATTGTCGGAGGCATTTTGCAGTTTTTGCGCCGCAGAAGTGAGGTCTTTTGCTATCTCCCGGTGCTGTCGGGTTAATTCTTCGAGGTCGCGCAAAACAGCGTTGAAATCACTTTCCTGTTGGTCGCTCATTCCCTCCTTCGGCAAAGAAAGTTCGTCGCGTTCGGTTTCGAGATCGGCGAGTTTTGCCATTTCATGGCGGACGGTTTGATCTACAGTGGCCCATTCACCTTCCCATTTTTCAACGTCACTCAAGTCCTGTTCATTGAGTTTGCTCAACTCTACAGGGAACTTCTCCAGTTCAAGTTGCGCAGCGTTTTTGGCGGAAGCTGCTTTTCTGAATTTCAACGCGTATTCATACAGCCGTTCTTTGCCCAGCTGCTCGTCGAGGTGCTGTAATTTTTTGCGCAGCGAGGCCAGTTCGTCTTCCTTCCGCTTCAGTTCCGCCTGTTTGTTTTGAACATCGCGCACATTCCGCCGCGCATTCTTAAGATTCGAAGTTTCAGCAATGGTTCTTCGGCTGACTTTGTCGGAAAACTCCAGTTTGGCTTGTGCTGCGTTGAGATCAAAGCCACCGCTGAGCTGCCGGTGAATTTCACTTGCCAGTTCCGATTCCTTTGCAGTCACCAGTTCGTGCAGCGCAAGGAGGTAGCGCTGACGGTCCTCGGCCAGTGGAGTGCGGAAATCCTGCGTTTGACCGTTTCGCTGCGACCTTGAAAAACCGGCGTCCAATTCAAAATACCAATCGTCGCTCTCCAGTTTGGCGTGGGCACTGATGGTGTATTCCCGCGTATTGTCTTTCCAGATAACCTCCTGAATAGCGCGGGCCACCGAACTTTTTCCCGAGGCGTTCGGGCCGTACACGATATTGAGTTGTGGCGAAAATTCGGAGTCGATGCGCAATCCGTCCCTGAATCCCGGCATGCGAGATATCTTCAGCTTGCTGATATGGAGCACCTGCGGGCTCATGGTTGTCCGGAGTTTTGCTGTTGCATCAATTCGCCGAGCAGCTTTTTGCAGGCATTGAGCAGGTAGTCATTTTTACGCGCTTGCTGTTCATCCAAAAAAAGCACATCCTTACCGCGCCCTTGCAAATCCGTATAGGCCGTTCCGGATTTCACCCTGGAGAATGCGTTGTTCCACTCCTCCTTCATTTTCTCGAGCAGCGGAGTACTTTCCTCGCGTTGGAGCGCGAGAATAGACTCAGCCAGCAATCCGGCCGGCGACGACTGCTGAGCCAGTTCCTCCATATTGCTGATGGCCGGCACGAGCTGATTGATTACTTTTCTGACAGACAAACCGATGCCGTTCAGGTCGAGATTCAAGTCCTCTACCATATTTTTCAAGGCACCGTCCACTGACGTAATATCATCTTGTTCTCCGGTCAGTATGAGGTCAATCACCAAATGCTCCACGCCCATCGCAGCAAAATCCTCAGAATGGGCAAAGGCGTTAAAAGCCGACATTACTTCAGCGCGAATCCCCGCAGACCTCGTTATGGGAACCGACAACGTTTCATACCGCACCGGGGAAAGCGGAACCTGGGTGGTTCGAATATCACTGATGCCATGAACTTCAATCAGCAATGGTCCGTGTACCCCCTGCTCTTTTGGGCTGAGTGCCTGCGGAGAACCGGGGTACCAAATATCGCAGCCCGGCGATGCCCAATGCTCTGGTTTGTGAATATGGCCGAGCACCCACAACCCCACTCCTGCCGACTGTAGCCGGGAAACCTCAAGCGGAGCGTACGAACTATCTGGCGCGCCCACTTCTCCGTGAAGCAAACCGATGGTGGGCCATGATGGATTGAGTTGCTCCCGTAAAAGACTGTTGATTGGATCCTGGCGGAAATATTGGGTTGGAAAGGACCAGCCGACAAGTTGCAGTTGGATGCCGTTTTTGGCGAAAACTTCTGTCTGCCAACTTCCCGAAGCACCCAAAAGGTGAACGTGAGCGGAGTTATCATGGTTGAGCACATCCGGCAGCACATCGAAATCGTGGTTTCCCGAGACCATATACACGGGAATATCGGCATCGCGCAGTTTCGCAAAACCAGACTGCAACTGCCCCACCGCCTCGAAAAACCGGTTTTCGCGGTCGATGATATCCCCGGAAAGCAGCAAGGCATCTACTTTCAAGTTGATGGCTTTTTCAACGATGCGCTTCCAGACTTTCGACACCGGGTACTCGTCGGCGCCGGCGGGCAGTTGGGTGGAACTGCGCCCGAGGTGCAAATCTCCTGTTGCCAGCAGCTTAATCATCTTTGGAATGGTTTATTTCCCATGCCCCGAAGATACACATCTGCCGCAAAGTGTGGCCGGGCAAAATAATGGCCTGAAAATGATTTTTCCGGACTTGCAAAAGAGCGTCACTCTTCGCTATTTTTGCCCTCCTTTAAAGAAAAAGCGATCTTTTTAGTTTGACACCACAGCATGCGCTTGTATAGTGAATGTGTTGATTTTCGGGGTGTGGCGCAGTTGGTAGCGCGCTACGTTCGGGACGTAGAGGTCGCTGGTTCAAGTCCAGTCACCCCGACGAAAAAAATGATTTGCGCGGATTAAAAATTGCGCTAATTTTGCAGCGCCTTAGTCGAAAGGCACCTTTTTAAGAGGTCTGGTAGTTCAGTTGGTTAGAATACCTGCCTGTCACGCAGGGGGTCGCGGGTTCGAGTCCCGTCCAGACCGCTAAAGCCTTGGGAGTTTGCTCTCGAGGCTTTTTTGTTTGCCATTGGTTTTCGTTGATTACGGAATAGCGGGTTCGAGTCCAAATCAAAATCAGGAACAAGAACCCATCCACATCCCGTTGTCATTTCGACCGGAGTGCTGAGGGTCGAAGTACGGAGTAGCCAGCCCCGAAGAATTTCGGGAGAGAAATCTCATTCAGTTCACACTTTTATCTCATAATAGATTTCTCCGCTGCGCTAATGTACAGCTTGTTTTCATTCTTCCATTTCAAAACTCCGGTATACCGGAGTGGTTACTACGGATTCTTTGTGGAAGTTGTACGGCAAAGCAGAACTTGCCGCATTAACAGCCCACGAAGCAGAGCTTTGCGGGTACGGGGGTTATTTTTTCCTGTCGTTATTTCTTATACCCGATCTTTTTTCTTGGGGTTTCCTGCTCTCTGATGAACTGTTTCAGGTATTCAAAGACCATTTGTATTTTCTCATCCTGACCGGCTACTCTCTTCTCCATTTCTTCGAGTTTGAGCAAAATATCCTTGTGGGTCAAGAGCATTTCATTCAACTTTACAAACGTATCGATGATGAGCATGTTTACTTTATCTGCTCTTTCGCTTCTCAATACGCTGGACAGCATCAATATTCCATGATCTGTAAAGGCATAAGGAGGATATTTGGAATGTTGTCCTCTCTTTAAGGTCGCATTCTGCGATCTTAAAGATTTGTATTCCTCCTGTGTAAGCTGGAACATATACCTTTCCGGGAACTTACCGGGGTTTCTTTTTACCTGTTCATTCAGCCGCCTTGTCTCCACCTGGTAGAGCTCTGCCAGATCATGGGACAGCATGACTTTTTTTTCTCTGATGTGATAGATTTTGCTTACAATGACTTCTTCCGGTATCGCTATCTGCTCACTCATTTCTTCTGATTTTACTGGTGTTTGCGGACCTTATTTGTTGGTCTCTTTGCTCATTGACCCAGGCTTTTATTGGGTTTGTAAAACTATTATTTCGGTTTGATATTCCCATTTGGAAAATCAAGACCTACCCGATAGGATGGAACCTGGTAATGTCTTCGCTCAGATCATCCATGTCATTAATCCTTAATTCCGCAGGTTCGGTAAAGTCTCAAAGTTTTAACCTGAGTTCGATTATTATTCGGGAATTCAGAGGTTCATAAACACCAAAATACAAGGCGCATTTTCAAAGCTTTAGCGGGCTAAAGCGCGAGAATGCAACGAAGTAGTTTGGTGTTTTATGGACAAGCCAATAAAATTTACACCTCTAAACAGCGATTTTCTGCCTAAAAATGACTTGAAACCGAGCCTGCGAGGTTCCATCTGACCGCTTAAAATCAGAATACAACAGATGAAATAGCCCGCTATTCCTTCATCATTTTTAGTTGAAACGAGCTACGTAGAAAATATTAAAACACAGGAGGATGGTTGAAATGGCGAGTTCCATGTGACCTTTTAAAGTAAACATGAACACATGAAACTCACTATTTATAGGCGTTCTGAATCCTGAAGAATAATCGAACTCAGGTTTTTACGTGGAATCAACCTCATTTGAGCCCCAGACACCATCGCTTTTGTTGTTTTGGAGTGTTTTGAACAACGATTTTGATTGGCCGGAGTAACACCTACGAAGCAGGGCTTTGCGGGTACGGGGTGGAGTTCATTTCATTGATAGTAAAGCCCACGCGAAAGGATTGACTTCGTCGAATTTCATTTCGCGCGGTAGCGGGGTGGCTTTTTGCGGACGACCGATGACGAACACGACTTTTCCTGTTTCAATGTTAAATGGATACCTGCCCGTCCGGCAGGCCGGTATCCAAGACGTATCCATTTGTATCCAAAAACTTACTTCTTTAATCGCTTCTCCTGCTCTACGATCTCTCTTTCTCTTTCTATTTCTTGTCTCAGCTGCTTTTCACTGGGCATGTAGGTTTTATATTCTGAAGCGAAAAGCTGTTTATTTTCATTCAGTACGCTGTACTTGACAATAGTGTGGTCTTTTTTCGCACAGAGGATCAGCCCGATTGTCGGGTTGTCATTTTCTTGTCTTACTTTATCCTCAAAATAGCGCACATACATGTCCATTTGCCCAATATCCTGATGGCTTAGCTCTTTAGTTTTCAGATCGATAATTAAGAAGCATTTTAGAATGTAGTTGTAAAAAACCAAATCTGCATAAAAATGTTTGCCTGTTTCTGTAGTTAGCCTGTATTGCCTGCCCACAAAAGCAAAGCCCTTGCCCAACTCCAGTAAAAAATCGTGCAGCTTGTCTATAATAGCTTGTTCCAGTTCATTCTCCCTAAAATCAGTATTGTCTTTCAAGTCGAGAAATTCCAATACATAAGGGTCTTTAATGATATCTCTCGCTTCTTGTCTTTGTGTTTTCCGGATGGCTTCTTTCTTAACTTCTTTGCTGTTTTTACTCATTACCATTCTCTGATAATAAAGGTTGTTGATCTGTCGATCCAGGCTTCTTGTGCTCCAATTGCATTCAATTGCCTCCTGCAAGTAAAACTCCCGGGCTTCTTTCTCTTCTACTTTTAAAAGCAAGCGATAATGGGTCCAGGTTAATTCGTCACGCAGTGCGTGACTTTTCTCAAAAGTGCTGTAAAACTGGCGCATGTACTTTAAATTGGTGGCGGTAAATCCTCTCCCATATTCCGATGTAAGTTGTTCGGATAGCTGCCGGATAAGCTCTTCGCCATATTTTGCACGTTCCTTTCCTTTTTGCTCCTGCTCTACAATCAGCCGGCCCACATTCCAGTAGGCCTGAACCATTGCAAAGTTGGCCGTCCGGTAAACCGTGTTGCGTGCTTCTTCTATAATTTGCCTGATCTCATCGTACAGGGCTTCTATCTGCTTTGAAGGGATGTTCTTTTTACTCATTTATCTGGTGTTGGTCTTTAAAATAACTCCTGATTAAAGGAAACGCTAAAATACATTCCATTTATCCAATCGGGTGGAACCCCGGAGTTAGTTCCGGATTTCCCCACTCCCGTGCGAACGCAAATTCGGCGTAACCAATCCTTTCACATGGGCAGTATTGCATTCCGGTAGATTCTTTTAGCACCATTCACCCCACTAAAATAGCATTTTCCGGTAAGTCAGGGCTAATTCAATCCGTTGCTGAAAAACCGATGAAATGAAGATTTGCGCAATGCGCATTCTACACTTGGTCCGTGCGACACGCGCTGGCCAGAGAGGGCTCAGGGCACAAAAAAATCTTTTTATGGGCGTTTTTGGAGACAATATCAGGGACATAAGAGTACAAAAAGGCCTCTCTCAGCAGCAGGTGGCCGAACATATTGGTACTTCTCTCACACAGGTATGGCGCTGGGAGGCCGGGCAGACCGCCCCATCTATTGACAATGCCGCGCTGCTGGCCAGGTTCTACAATGTTTCTCTCGACAGGCTCTGCGGGCTTCACGCACCGCCAGACCTTGACCTGGAAGGATTGGACGGAGCGCAGATCGAGGCACTACAGGCCGTGGTGGCGGCTTTTAAAAGGTGAGGGGGAGGGCTTTGGGTAGGCACACAAGCATCGCTACGCTGTATCCCCCCGACCAACCCCATCTGGGCAATCGCTAAAAACCTGTTGAATTTCGCGCACAAAAATGCGTGATATGAGTTT
>REDV01000118.1 GCA_007695365.1 Cryomorphaceae bacterium
CATTGATTGCAGCCTGAACGGACGTGAATTGAGCGCCGGAGCTGCTGCTGTTGTCCACCGTCCATGTAGTTTGTGCCGAAAGTGCCGTAGCGAGGGATATGAAAAGGAGAAAGACGAGTTTTTTCATGACGTATAGGTGTTAATGAGTTTTCCTGATTGGTGATGAATACAAAATTGGGCAACACGCATTGTTTGTACTTCATGGATTCCATGTGTTTTGCTGAATCAGGGAAAACCCTGAAAACAGCGACGCAGCTCGCAACTATGTGTGAAGTTGATGTGAGGTGCTTGGTTTTTCTTAACTTTTCCCGGAATTTCAGGGACAAAACCTTGTTACGCTTACCAACCAGGAGCCAAATAGCCCATCGTCCATGCCATTTAAGCTGCTCATTACCCTGTTTCTGACTCTTTCTGTCGCACAAGTATCCGGACAAGGAAAAGCAGACAGCTTAAAAAACAGGCTGTCCGTTTCACGCAGTGATACCAACAAAGTGTGGCTGCTTCGCGATATCGCTTATTACAGTCTGTCCGAATACCCTGATTCTTCCGTGTATTTTGGAATGCGTGGAGCTACACTTGCCAGATCCCTGGGCTTTACCCGGGGTGAAATTCGCAATCTGTATCAGGTTGCATTGGGGTATGAAAGGCAGGAGCTTGCGGACAGTGCTGTGCAAATCTACAAGCGGGCCATTCACCTGGCGGAAGCAAGCCAGGACGGAAAGGCTAAAGTGGATATGTTGAGCTCTTTAGGTGTATCGTTTTACTACTCAGGTAATTTCCCGGACGCTGTACGTTATTATTCCCAGGCTTACACCGCTGCAGATTCCCTCGGGTATTTTGATCAACAGGGCTATATTCTCAACAATATGGGAGTTATTTACCGTATGCAGGGGCAGTACGAAAAAGCCCTGGAGGTATATACTAAATCACTCCGTTTGAAGGAGCAACATGGCGACCGTGGTGGTGTGGTAAACTCGTTGTACAATATAGGCTTGGCCTATTCTTTTTTAGAGCAGTTTGAGCGAAGTCTGGAGGCCTTGTTACGCGCTAGAGAAGAAGCCAAATTGCTCGAAGGCACGGAACTCGATCTCGCCAATATTGATGTAGGCATCGGAGTGGCATATTACAACCTGGGGCATTTGAAAGAAGCGCGAACATTCCTGGAATCGGGTTTGATGGATTTGGGAGAAAAAGAGTCCTACACGCGCGCCGCGGGACTGGGCTACTTGGGAGCCCTGGATGTTGAAGACGGGTTCCATCAATCGGGTTTTGCGAAGATCGATGAAGCCTATCGCTACGCCAAAAAAGCCAACCGACTGGAACTACTGTTACAGATAAGCCGTGAGCGTGCATTGGCTGCAGATAAGGCAGGTAATGAAGCCCTTGCTGCATCAAGTTGGCGGGCATACAGTTCGTTGGCTGACAGTCTGAGAAGCCGTGATTTACGTCAGTTAAGGGAAGAAATGCAGGCTCGTTTTGAGTTGAAAGACAAGGAAATGACCATTGTCGGACAACAGTGGAAAATTGAGCATGAGCTGTCGAGAAACCGCCGTATGCTTGCGGCTGCACTGGTTTTTTTGCTTTTTGCCCTGGTTTGTGGCGTGCTGGCTGTGATGCTCAGAAAGCGGGCCACCCAACTAAAATTGGCCGTGGCAGCAAAAGACAAGGCGCTTTCAGACAATGAACTGTTGATTCGCGAAATGCACCATCGAACCAAAAACAATTTGCAATTGCTACGCAGTGTCTTCAACCTCCACCGCAGGGGCACCCAAAATGAAGATGCCCGCAATGTGCTTCAATCGGGTAGCGAGAGCGTAGAGGCCATCGGGCTTCTTCACCATCATTTGTACAGGCAGGGTGATTTTCGCAAAGTGGATATTTGCGCCTATCTCGACGAATTGGTGAACTATTTTAAAAGAGCCTTTTCCCTACAAGAGCGCGGTATTGATTTTCAACTGGTTTGTCCCGAATTGAAGCTAGATATTGACGTGGCCATTCCACTTGGTATTGTCATCAACGAGTTGTCAACCAATGCGTTAAAATATGCTTTTCAGGATGATTCCAGTGGTCGCATCTTGCTCCAAATCAACCAGGAAGGAAACCATCTAAATCTTATATTGTCTGACAACGGCCGTGGCTTCGGCCATGAATCTTCTGAGAATGGTACGGGAAGCAAGCTGGTAGAGCTCTTCAGCAAGAAACTGGGAGCAAATCTCAGTAGAACATCGGATGAAAACGGTACCTTGGTCCGGCTGGAATTTGAATTGCCTCCAGATGCGTAAAATGCCCCATATACTGGTTGTGGAAGATGATCCTGTGGTTGCAGATGACATCTGTGCCTGCCTTGCAGAGTTGCGCTACCAAGTGGTAGGACCAGCTTATAGCATTGAAGCGGCTCTTGCCTTGTGTGCCGAACACGAGATTGATCTGGCTTTGCTGGATATTCACCTGCGAAAACACAGCGACGGTATAGAGCTGGCGAAAAGGATCAGGGAGCAAATGCCGGTCCCGATTATTTTCCTCACTGCATCCGGCGATAACAGAACCCTTGCGGACGCCAAAGAAATTCACCCTGAACAATACCTGCTCAAACCTTTCAATGCCGTGCAGTTGAAGGCCGCACTCGAAATTGTTTTTTTCAATCTGCACAATCCCGATTCGGATTACGATATGAAGGCCCGCATCGCAAAGTTCAACAAGGGCATTCCTGACCCCCTGAGCGATCGCGAGGTTGATGTGGTTCTTCTATTGCTTAAGGGTGCCAGCAACGCAGATATGGCCGAGCAGTTGTTTATCAGTTTGCACACTGTTAAGTCGCACATTAAGCGCATTTTTTTGAAAACGGGCGCCGAAAGCAGGACGCATCTCATCAGTCTGCTCAATCAACTTTGAGCTAAACAGACAAAGCAAGTAGTTGCTCGTAATACGGCATGCATTCTCCGAGAAGGGGTTTGAGGTGCTCCGGAAATGGCTGGTTTTTGGGTTTATACCTACCGAAACCGGTTGATTGGTGAACGTTGGCGTACCAAAAGGGTGCCCAACTGCCGTCTTCGGGACGAGCACCGGCTTCCCAGCGCAGCATCTCGTCGTAAAACGGAATTCCGGCAAAGTCGCAGAGTTTTTTGAGTTGCAGCTCGGGATTCATCAGTACCGATTTTGCATCGAGCACCACTACGGGAATCTTTTCTTTCTGTAAGAACTCCAGTAATTCCACGTGAGCCCGGTAGCCCACATCCTCAATCGTAGGGCGTTCAATCACGGCAGCGTAGGAGGGAAGCATCTCTTCCGGATGGCGGGTCAGGATGATGTTGACCAAACTTTTCAAAAAAGCCCGGTCCAATCCCTGGAGGTGGTGCACCATGTTTTTAAAAAACAGCACCGGCTTGTGGTTTCCCCCGGTCATTTCCCGAATCACCTTCTCTCCATCGCATTCCATGGTGCGCATTACTTCATCGGCACCGGGGTGGTAGGCGCGTGCTTCAAAGTTTTTCAGGAAATATCCGTAGAGGGGTTCGTCTACCACCTGCGTATCCGGCCGCTGAGCAAAGGAGTACATGAGGGCGGTAGAGATGTTCCGCGGTCCAGACCAAAGCGAAATCCGTTTTACTTCAGTCATAGCTTGCTGTTTTCAATTTCCTGAAAAAAGAGCTGCTCGTAAAGTTCGCTCAGATGCTTTGTCAGCGGATAGGATTTTCCGTCGCCCACCGATTTTCCATCCACTTTTACCACGGGGGTTAAGCCGCCAAACGTGCCGGTCACGAAGCACTCGTCGGCACCATATACGTCGAAAAGAGAGAAATTCTTTTGGCGACAAATCAGTTTGTGATCTTCGCAAAGTTCAATCACATGCTGGCGCGTGATTCCGTTCATGCAATACTGCCCGGTGGATGTCCAAACTTCGCCGTTCTTCACCATAAAAAAATTGGTGGCGTTACAGGTTGAAACAAAGCCGTGAACATCCAGCATCAGCGCCTCGTCTGCTCCGGCTTCCAGCGCCTGCATCAGGGCCTGCACCTCGTGCAGTTTACTGTGGCAATTGAGTCGAGGATCCAGGTAATCGGGAGATCCACGCCGGTAGGTGGAAGTGAAGAGGGAAATGCCTTTCTTCTTTGTTTCCTCGTCGGCGCGCTTGTGTTCGGCGATAATTACCACATTGGGCCCGGACACCGTGAGACGTGGGTCTTGCGACGGTGTTTTTTTGATTCCCCTGGTCACCATTACACGCACATGTACATGATCTTGCATGTTGTTTGCCTGCAAAGTATCACGCACCTCATCAATAAGTTGGGCTTTGGTAAAAGGCAGTTCAATACCAATTACCTTGGCAGATTGCCACAGTCTGTTCAGGTGTTTTTCTACGAAAAGCATCACACCGTGGTGAACCCTAAAAGCTTCCCATACGCCATCACCTACAAGGTACCCACTGTCAAACACCGAAATTTTAGCATCGTTTCGGTGAAACAGTTCTCCGTTGATGTTGATGAGAACGTCGGCATTTCTGGGATCGTCAATTGCGTTGTGGGTTCCGTGGGTCATGGGCGCTATTTGTGCGAAAAATAGTACAAACCTGACAACTGTGCCATCGGGTTTACTGGGTAAACATCCAATTTGTGCTGAATCCCTTACCTTCGGGCGGAAAGCTATTGAGGAATGCCCAAAAATTATTTTTCAGTGTCGGCCGGTCCCCAGTTTATGGGTGGCAAATCGGCTGCTTTTTTTCTTGTCTTCCTCACCTTTCTGATTGTGGGACTGGTGGTTTTGTTCAGTGGTAAATGGGAATGGGGGATGTTACTGTTGGCGATGGCTTTCGTTTTGGCTTATTACATGCTGGATATCAGGGGTATTCAGTTTAATCTCGATGAGTGGAAGTATCGGGCCTATGTGCTACGGCCTTGGGGTAAGGAAGGTGAGTGGAAATCCTATCAGTCTTCGCATTTTCTTGAATTGAAACACGAGTTTTACACAGTGAAAACCGTGTCTATTCAGGGGCGTTATAGTATACCTGTAGAAGAAAAACACTGGCGTTTTGCCTTGTATTTGATACGACCCGATGAAGCTGAGCCCATTATGGTTTTCGAATCGCAGGATGTACTGGAAATTGTGCCGCTTGCCAGGTCTGTTGCGGATAAAACCGGATTGACCCTGATAGACCGGCTAAAGGAAAGGTATGATGAGCTTCGGGGAAAGAGCTTTTGAGTGCCTATGGCTTTTCCATGGGAGCAAAGCACTTTACCACTTCTTTTTCCATCCATTTGCCCTCGTTGCGATGCCAGAAATAGCGTTTGCCCATACTGTCTTCAATGCTGTGAGCGGGCCATTGTGTGTCGTGGCGCGTTTCAGGAGTGTTGGTGCTGTTGAAGGTAATGGCACTTTCGTAGTGGTACATGCTTGCGCCGGGATTGGTTGAGATCTTAGCTTGTTTAACACCGCCGTTTTCGTGAAAGGACAAACTCGCAATCACCGAAAAGCTCATTCGGAATTCTTCAATGCGATAGGTTTCTGCGCCGTAAAGATCGTAGAGAATGGTTTGGCGTTTGCCCTCGGTCCACGGTGTTCTGATGACAGATACCGATCCGTTGACGAAGTAATGAAATGCGGTGTCTGCTTCAGATAATGTGGCATGTACAGGAGCAATGATCTTGCAATCTCCAGTAAACGGCAAGAGCGAAAAAAGGCAACCGCAAAAGAAGGTCAGATAAAGGGGTGTTGAGGTTTTCATGGCCGCGTTTTTCTTTCTCCAGAGCAAAGGGCAGGCCAAAGCCGGAGTGAGCCAACGGGAGTGGAGGTCGGTAACCAAAAAGTTGTTTCCGAAAAGTAATCAGTGATGAATACCCATTTGTCATTTCGACCAAAACAACGACGGCAGGAGTTGCGCCCCGAAATGCTTGGGGGAGAAATCTATTATGAGATAAAAGTGTGAACTGAATGAGATTTCTCCCCGCTCCCGCGCGAAATGAAATTCGACGAAGTCAATCCTTTCGCGTGGGCTTGACTATCAATGAAATGAACTCCACCCCGTACCCGCAAAGCTCTGCTTCGTGGGTTATTTCTCCGGCAACTTCTACTTTGCCATAGCCACCGCTCCCAATGCCAAAAAACCTTATCTTGTGTGCTGTATGTCCAACAACTTAGCTGCATATAGCCCCGGCAACGTACGCGCCACCATTACCGACCGCAAAGTAGCCTCTTTCCAACAGCCGCAAGGCGGCAACTGGAATATCACCGGCTTTACGGCCGACATCGCCTCGGCACAGGATTACTACCCCTTCGGTAGCTCCATGCCTGGCAGGTCATTCAACTCGCCCGACTATCGCCACGGCTTTAACGGACAAGAGAAAGTAGATGAAATCAAAGGTGCCGGAAATCATTATACAGCGGAATATTGGGAGTATGATCCAAGGATTGGCAGAAGATGGAATACCGATCCTGTTGTGGCCTCTTGGGAAAGTCCGTATGCTGCTTTTAGAAATAATCCTATCTTTTTAGACGATCCTTTTGGCGATTGTGCTGATTGTGAAAAAGAGGCAGAAGAAAAAAATGAAGCAACAAAGGAAGGAACTGTTCCTGATGGTGACTCGTTTTCGGATGTTAACGGTGCCAAATTTGATTTTGATAAAGACATGAATGCATGGATTCCTGCTAACCCCGGAGGAAGAGAGGGATCGACAGAAGAAAATGCATCTATTAAAACAGGTAAGAGATGGAGCTTTAACGATGATGCCTTTTGGGAAATCGAACCCACATATTCAGATGATGATAGATTGGAGGAACTACAAGCTAGAGGTTTCGATGCAGGATCAAAATTGAATTCTGTAATCAAACTTCTAAAGAAAAGATCTCTCTCTCCAGATTTTACAAGTTTAGTTGATAGGAAATTGGAGTTTGCAATTAAAGGGAGATTGAAAACGCTCGGTCCAGGAAATAGTATGGTTATTCAAATAACTCAATCGGGTACAATATCTCGTGAAGTTAAAGGGGTTAGGTATATAAAATACTTGGGTCCAGATGAATCAGGCAAGGAACAATGGATAAATCATGATATAATATGGGGGGAGGAATAAACACCAGAATCATGGTAAAGCTAAAGGAAAAAGATAGACCAATCGGGAAAGTTGAAAAGAAGAAAAAGAAAGTCAAAAAATTTTGGTTTTCCGATATTATAGATTTTATAATGCATTTATTCCCATGAAGTCAAAGGCCATAAAACTAGTACTAGTGCTTTTCGCATTCGTTTTATTTTGTTGTGATTTTATGGAAAATAGTAATCAACCGAATAAAATTGAGGTTCTGGATTCTTATCCCTCTGATATTGATTCTATAGTTCTATTTTCGCTCCAAGAAGAGTATGGCGAAGATATAGAGATAGAAACAGCTGTTTTACATCCCCTTGTAAAAAAACACCAAAATCAAGGAATGGGAGGTAATGAAGCAAAAAGAGATACATCAATGTACATCGCCAGAGTTAAAGTTTTATTAATTGATGCGAAGGAGTCTGAATCTTGGGTTTTTTCCTTTGATGAAAATATACATCTGCAGTGGGCTATTAAGGAGGATGCTTCGTCAGGAGTGGAATTGGAACAATAAGTTTTCTATTAAGTTAAGTATCTAGGAGTACTCCGCTGGTCCGCGCGTGTCGCGCGGATCCCTTCTCGCAAAGCATTAGCGCAGCGGTGCCTGTGCGCCTTTCCAAAGAACCTTCCCCTCATTTTTTAAAAGCCCCCCCCATCTCACGCAACCAATAGCGTAGCGGTGTGTGCTCCACCCACAATAACCGGCCACAATTCACCTTTTAAAACCCTCCACCACGGCCTTCAGCGCCTCAATCTGCTTTTCGTCCAATCCTTCAAGATCAAGGTCGGGCCGATCCTGAAGCCCGCAGAGCCTGTCCAGGGAAACATTGTAGAACCTGGCCAGTAGTGCTGCGTTGTCAATAGATGGAGCCGTTTGCCCGGCCTCCCATCGCCTAACCTGCGTGAGAGAAGTACCTATATGTTCGGCCACCTGCTGCTGAGAGAGGCCCTTTTGCACCCTGATGTCCCTGATATTGTCTCCAAAAACCCCGTACCCGCAAAGCTCTGCTTCGTGGGTTATTTCTCCGGCAACTTCTACTTTGCCATAGCCACCGCTCCCAATGCCAAAAAACCTTATCTTGTGTGCTGTATGTCCAACAACTTAGCTGCATATAGCCCCGGCAACGTACGCGCCACCATTACCGACCGCAAAGTAGCCTCTTTCCAACAGCCGCAAAGCGGCAACTGGACCATCACCGGCTTTACGGCCGATATCACCTCGGCCCAGGATTACTACCCCGGCGGGATGATGATGCCTGGGAGACAGTTTGATCCCGAAGAATACCGCCACGGCTTCCAGGGACAGGAGAAAGATGATGAGATTAAGGGCACTGGAAACAGCCTTGACTTCGGAGCGAGAATGTACGACCCGAGGATTGGAAGATGGTCTGCTTTGGATAGGTTTAGTTTGTTCTATGCAGGAGGAAGTAATTATTCTTTTGCTTTGAATAATCCGATAGCAAATATTGATTTTGAAGGTAATTTTGTGGTTAAAGGTAATGGTCCAGAGGAGGTAAAGCGACTGAATCAAATTATTGCTGCAGCTTGGAGCGCAATGCAAACAAACCCTTTTTTATTAGAAAAGCTGAAAGAGCACTCAGGCCTTACAGATGATGAATTGGAGTTTATTTTTACAGATGGTAAGGGCCCTGTTTTGGAAATGGCGACACTGAACATCACAGAGAGCCAGAAGGAATATGCTCAACTTTCTGGCGTGGAAAATCTTGGTCCGTTTTTATCGGGCAACGAGCATGTCACGAAGATACCAACTATATCAATGGACATATTATTTCTTAAAGATGAGTTTGGAAGTTCAGATGTTCATCTATGGTTTGCTACAATGGTGTTATTGCATGAACTGGTTCATGTTGGAGATCGGAAGGATGGGATTCAAGGAAATAATATTGATTATGAGTCACTACCTCATGATTTCAAGCAAAGACTCCTAGATGCACAAAGTTCTTATGATCCCCAATATTTAAGAGATTTATATCCTCCTCACGGATTTGAACCAGGGAAGGCTTTTGAAGTTGACATAGCCAATTATGGTATCGAACTTGACAATATGGTGCAGCGTATGGGGGATTTTCTCCGAAATACAAAACGTTTTCTCAAAAATCAAGGAAAGGGACAGAATGGATCCCCCTCTGGATCTCCTTCTGGATCGGACTATACTAGGGGATCAAGTTGTAATGCAAGATTTTGTTGTTTTATTGCGGGTACAAGGATTTTAATGGCAAATGGAGAGACTAAAAACATAGAAAACGTACAAGTTGGAGATTCAGTTATTACTGTGAATACAAACACACTTAGTGTAATGATTGATGCCGTCAGAGAGGTCGCCTCTCCTGATCATGATGACATTGTAGAAATAAGTTTAGCTGACAGCACTGTTCTCAAAAACACATTTGATCATTCGTATTTCGTTAAGGATAAGGGGTGGTGTTCATATAAACCTGAATTAACTAATGAGAGATATGATTTGAATGCTAATCAGTTAGAGACGGGTGATCAGGTATATCGGTATAATTCAAATGGCCAATTGGAATTAGTGAAAGTGTTATCCATTGTTGAAGATGTTGGTGAAATCAAAACTTATAACTTGTTCGTTAAGGGGGAGAACAGAAATTACTTTGCCAATGGAGTCCTTGTTCATGATGAATCACCCAAGGAGGTCAAAGTTTCGCCTCAAATGATGGAGAGAACGGAAAGTACATTCAAATGAAATTCTTAACAAAAATAGCATCTTGTTTTTGTAAGCTTCCCCAAAAACTGGACAGTTCAAAAATCAAATAACTTTGACTGTCGTATGAAAAAAAGCA